>NZ_VDFS01000059.1:0-5657 GCF_006151955.1 Georgenia sp. 311
GCTCTCGCGCGGAAGTCGGCTCTCGCGCGGAAGTCGGCTCTCGCGCGGAAGTCGGCTCTCGCGCGGAAGTCGGCTCTCGCGCGGAAATCGGCTGTCGCGCGGAAGTCGGCTGTCGCGGGGAGGGGGCTGGGGTGGGTGGGTGGGCGCGGGGGTGGGGGGCGCGGGGGTGGGTGGGGCGATCGCGGGGTCAGTCGGCGATGTCGGCGCCGGCGGTCTCGGCGTACTCCTCGGCCGAGAGCAGGGCGCCCTCCTCGGTGACCTCGACGGCGAAGAGCCAGCCGCCCTCGAAGGGCTCGCGGTTGACGAGCGAGGGGTCCTCGACCGCCTCCTCGTTAACCTCGACGACCGTCCCGGTCACCGGCGCGTACAGGTCGGAGACCGACTTCGTCGACTCGACCTCACCGCACGTCTCCCCCGCCGTCACCTCCGTGCCGACGGCAGGCAGTTCGAGGTAGACGATGTCGCCGAGCGCCTCGGTGGCCACGGTCGTGATGCCGATGCGCACCGGCGAGTCGGAGTCGTCGAGCCACTCGTGCTCGGCGGTGTACTTGAGGTCGGGACGGATGGTGGCCACAGGTGCTCCTCGGGGTCGGGGACGTGCTCAGGGACGACGGTAGAACGGACGCTCGACGACGGTGAACGGCTCGCGCGAGCCGCGCACGTCGGCCTCCACCTCGGTGCCCACCGCCGCGACGTCGGGGTCGAGGACGGCGAGCGCGATCGGGTGTCCGAGCGTGGGGCTGGGCAGACCGGAGGTGACGACGCCGACCTCCCGCCCCTCGCGGAGGACGGCGCTGCCCTCGCGGGCGGCGCGGCGCCCCGAGCCGGCGAGGCCGACGAGGACCCGCCGTCCCGGCTCGCGCACCTCGTGGGCGGCGCGGAGGCGCTCGAGAGCCGCGCGACCGACGAAGTCGGCCGTCTTGCGGCGCAGTCCCACCACCCCGCCGAGGCCGGCGGTGAACGGGTCGACGTCGAGGCCGAGCTCGTGCCCGTACAGCGGCATCGCCGCCTCCAGGCGCAGGGAGTCGCGGGCGGCGAGCCCGGCGGGCACGAGGCCCGCCCCGCGGCCGACGGAGAGCAGGGTGCGCCACAGCTCGACGGCCTCCTCGGCGGGCAGGAGGACCTCGAACCCGTCCTCGCCGGTGTAGCCGGTGCGGGCGAGCAGCACCTCGTGGCCGGCCACCGTCGTCGTCCGGGCCCGGTAGTAGCGCAGGTCCGTGAGCGGCTCGGGGACGAGCCCGGCGAGGATCTCGGCGGCGCGTGGGCCCTGGACGGCGAGCAGCGTGGTCGAGCCGGTCGCGTCCTGCACCTCGGCGTCCGGCCCCGCGCCGCGCTCGCGCAGCGCCTGGACGACGGCCGCGGTGTTCGCGGCGTTCGGCACGGTGAGGAACCGCTCGGGGCCCACCCGGTAGACGATGAGGTCGTCGACGATCCCGCCCTCGGGCGTGCACAGGAGCGTGTACTTCGCCTGGCCGACCTCGAGCGTGGAGATCGAGCCGACGACGGCGTGGTCGAGCAGCGCCGCGGCCCGCGGCCCGCTCACCCACACGGTGCCCATGTGGCTGAGGTCGAAGAGCCCGGCGGCCTCGCGCACGGCGCGGTGCTCGCTCAGCTGGGAGCCGTAGTGCAGCGGCATGAGCCACCCGGCGAAGCTCGTCATCCGGGCGCCGAGCGCCTCGTGCTCCTCGCGGAGCGCGGTCACCTGGTCCATCACGCCTCCTCGAAGGCCGCGGCGGGCGGGCAGCTGCACATGAGGTTGCGGTCCCCGTAGGCGTTGTCGATCCGGCTCACCGGCGGGAAGTACTTGTCCTGCCGCAGCCCGGGCACCGGGAAGGCGGCCTGGTCGCGGCTGTAGGCACGGTCCCAGGTGTCGGTGGCGACGTCCGCGGCGGGGTGCGGGGCGAGGCGCAGTGGGCTCTCGGCGAGCGCGACCTGCCCGTCGAGGACCTGCTCGATCTCCCCGTGGATGCACGCCATCGCCTCGACGAACCGGTCGAGCTCGGCGAGGTCCTCGCTCTCGGTCGGCTCGACCATGAGCGTGCCGGCCACCGGGAAGGAGAGCGTCGGGGCGTGGAAGCCGTAGTCGATGAGCCGCTTGGCGACGTCCTCGGCGGTGACGCCCGAGCGCTTGGTGAGGTCGCGCAGGTCGAGGATGCACTCGTGGGCGACGAGGCCGTCCGCGCCCGTGTAGAGCACCGGGAAGTACGCGTCGAGGCGGCGGGCGACGTAGTTCGCGGCGAGCAGCGCGCTGCGGGTGGCGGCGGCGAGCCCGTCGGCGCCCATGAGGGCGATGTAGGCCCACGAGATCATGAGCACCCCGGCCGAGCCGTAGCGGCTCGCGGAGACCGGGAGCCCGCCGTCGTCGTCCGGGGCGGCGGCGTCCCCGGGGAGGAACGGAGCGAGGTGCTCGCGCACGGCGACCGGTCCCACGCCGGGCCCGCCGCCGCCGTGCGGGATGCAGAAGGTCTTGTGGAGGTTGAGGTGTGAGACGTCCCCGCCGAACTCCCCCGGCTGGGCGAGGCCGATGAGCGCGTTGAGGTTCGCGCCGTCGACGTACACCTGGCCGCCGGCGGCGTGGACCGCGTCGCACACCTCCCGCACCTCGGTGTCGAACACGCCGTGCGTCGAGGGGTAGGTGAGCATGATCGCCGCGAGCCGTGGGCCGTGCTCGGCGAGCTTGGTGTGCAGGTCGGTGAGGTCGATCGAGCCGTCCTCCGCCGTCCGCACGGTGACCACCCGCATCCCGGCGAGCACCGCCGAGGCGGCGTTCGTACCGTGCGCGGAGGCGGGGACGAGGCACACGGTGCGCTCGGCCGCCCCGCGCGAGCGGTGGTAGCCGCGGATGGCGAGCAGGCCGGCGAGCTCGCCCTGGGAGCCGGCGTTGGGCTGCACGGAGACGCGGTCGTAGCCGGTGACCTCGGCGAGCCAGGCCTCGAGCTCGGCGATGAGCTCGCGCCAGCCCGCCGTCTGGTGGTCCGGCGCGAAGGGGTGGATCGAGGCGAACCCGGGCCACAGCATCGCCCGCATCTCGGTGGCCGCGTTGAGCTTCATCGTGCACGAGCCGAGCGGGATCATCGTCCGGTCCAGCGCGAGGTCACGGTCCGCGAGCCGCCGCAGGTAGCGCATCATCTGCGTCTCGGAGCGGTGGGCGTGGAAGGTCGAGTGAGTGAGGAAGTCGCTCGTGCGGCGCAGGGCCGCGGGGATCTCGAAGCCACCGGCGGTCCGGTCGCCGTCGACCCCGAAGGCGGCGAGCACCGCGGCGAGGTGGTCGGGGGTGGTCGTCTCGTCGCAGGAGACGCCGACGTGGTCGGCGTCCACGAGCCGCAGGTTGACCCCGCGCCGCTCGGCCTCCGCGACGACGACGGCGGCCCGGCCCGGCACTCGGACGGTCACCGTGTCGAAGAAGTCCTCGTGGACGACGTCGACACCGCCGCCCGCGAGCCGGCGGGCGAGGGCGCGGGCGGCGCCATGGGCGTGCCGGGCGACCGCCCGCAGACCCTCGGGCCCGTGGTGGACGGCGTACATGCCGGCGACGACGGCGAGCAGCGCCTGGGCGGTGCAGATGTTGCTCGTCGCCTTCTCCCGGCGGATGTGCTGCTCGCGCGGTTGGAGGGCCAGGCGCAGCGCCGTGCGTCCCGCGTTGTCCTTGGACACCCCGACGAGCCGGCCGGGCAGCTGGCGCTCCAGGCCGGCGCGCACCGCCATGAACGCGGCGTGCGGGCCACCGAAGAAGAGCGGGACGCCGAAGCGCTGGGCGGAGCCGACGGCGACGTCGGCGCCCTGCTCCCCCGGCGGGGTGATGAGCGTGAGCGCGAGGAGGTCGGCGGCGACGGCGACCAACGCGCCGAGCTCCTTGGCCCGGGCGATGAGCGGGGCGTGGTCGCGCAGCCGGCCCGAGGTCCCCGGCTGCTGGAGGACGAGGCCGGTGAGCCCGTCCGGCAGGTGCGGCAGGCCGCCGTCGAGGTCGGCGACGACGGCGGAGATGCCGACCGCCTCGGCGCGCGCCCGGGTGACGGCGAGGGTCTGCGGGTGGAGCTCGGCGTCCAGGACGACGGTCGCGGCCGTGGAGGCCTTGTTCGCCCGCTGCATGAGGAGCACGGCCTCGGCGACGGCGGTGGCCTCGTCGAGCAGCGAGGCGTTCGCGACGGGCAGGCCGGTGAGGTCGGCGACTGCGGTCTGGAAGTTGAGCAGCCCTTCGAGGCGGCCCTGGGAGATCTCCGGCTGGTAGGGCGTGTAGGCGGTGTACCAGGCCGGGGACTCCAGGACGCCGCGCTGGATGACCTGCGGGGTGTGGGTGTCGTAGTAGCCCTGCCCGATCATCTGGACGCGCTGGACGTTGCGGGCCGCGAGCTCGCGCAACCGGGCGAGGACCTCGGCCTCGCTGCGCGCGGGGGGCAGCTCGAGCGGGCGCTCGTGGCGGATGCCCGCGGGGACGGACCCCACGATCCGGCTCCAGTCGGCGTGTCCGAGCGCGTCGAGCATCGCGCGCGTGTCGGCGGGACGCGGGCCGATGTGGCGGTCGGCGAACGCGTGCTCGGCGGCCCGGGTGGTGGGCACGGGGGTCGTGGACATGCGGCTCCTCGGGGATGTCCGTCCCGCTCTGTCACGTGACCTGAGAGTTTCGCGAGGAGTCGCTTGCACCGTCGGTGAGCGCGAGAGGTCGCGCTGCTTTCCAGAGTTGCCTGATCGCGGCGGTAGGGGGGCCTGAGAGATTGGCGGGAGGGCGTGCTCCTTCGGCGCCCGCCGGGGCGGGACTCTCCCGCCGCGCGTTGGCGGCGTATCGAGTTGTCCAGGTCACACTAACGGACGAGTCGGACGTCTGCGGCGAGCGGCCGTGACAGGCGTCATCGCACCGCCGGGCGGAAAGGTGCGACCCTGGACGGCAGACCCCGACCCCGACACCAGGACGACGAGTGACGCCGCACAGCTCCCCCGCCCTCACCGCCCCCGCCCTCGAGCCGATGCGCCCGAGCGCCGTGCTGCTCGACCTCGACGGCACGATCAGCGACTCCGGCCCGGCCATCACCGCCTCGATCGCCGAGACACTCGCCGCGTTCGGCTACCCCGCGCAGTCCCCCGCCGAGCTCCTGCGCTTCGTCGGCCCGCCGATCCGGGAGGGCTTCCGCACGCTCGCGGGCGTGGCCGAGGAGCAGCTCGACGCCGTCGTCGCCGACTACCGGGCCCGCTACAACGAGCGCATGCTCCACGCCCCGGTCTTCCCGGGGATGGCGGACCTCGTGCGCGACCTGCACGCGCGCGGCGTGCCGCTCGCCCTGGCGACCTCCAAGCGCCGCTCCCTCGCCGTCGTCATCCTCCAGGACGCCGGCCTGGACCGGTACTTCACCGTGCTGTGCGGCGCCTCGGACGACGAGTCGCGCGCCCGCAAGGCCGACATCGTCGAGGACGCGCTCGCCGGGCTGCGCGCCCGCGGCGTCGACGTCTCGCACGCCGTCATGGTCGGCGACCGCCACCACGACGTCGACGGCGCGGGCGAGCACGGCCTGCCGACCGTCCTCGTCCGGTGGGGCTACGGCCGCCCCGGTGAGGAGGACGGCGCGCACGCCGTCGCGCAGGACGTCGCGGACCTCGCCCTCCTCCTGTCCTGAGCCCTCTCGCGGCGAACCCCGCGCCCGGAGGTCCGGGCGCGGGGTTCGTCG
>NZ_VDFS01000059.1:5970-9730 GCF_006151955.1 Georgenia sp. 311
CGCACGGTGCCCTCACCGCGGTGCACGTCGTCCGACATCCGCACGAGCGCGAAGTAGAACTCCAGCGTCATGCGGAACAGCGCGAGGGAGATGATGACGAAGATCGGCCCGAAGACGAGGGCGAGGATGCCGATGACCGGCTCGGTCGCGAAGCCGACGACGACGAAGCCCAGCCAGTACAGGCCGATCAGCACCATCCCCACGAGGTAGACCCAGCTGACGATCTGCGGGGTGATGAGGGTCTGGAAACGCCAGTCGAACAGCGCCGCGAAGAAGCCCTTCGGCGACTGACCGGGCTGTCCCTGGGGCGCTCCGGGTGTCTCGTAGCCCCACGGCTGACCACCCTGGGAGTAGGCCGGCGGAGGAGGCGGGACCTGCGGCTGGCCATGGCCGGGCTGCGGCGGCTGGTACGGCGGCGGAGGGGTGGTCACTGTGGGTCCTTTCGACCTGGAGGGAGCGAACGGGGCGAGGTTAGCCCAGGTCAGCGCGGCACGACACCGGTATGGGGACACCTGTTCACGGGTCCTTCTCCCCATGGCCTCCGACGCAGGCCCGCAACTCCCTCGCGCACGGGAACCGCGCGCACTAGCGTCGGCGGGATGGACCTCCCGCTGCTGCCGCCGGTCGCGCCGATGCTGGCCAAGTCCGTCCCGGACGTCCCCGAGGGTGAGTACCTCTACGAGCCCAAGTGGGACGGCTTCCGCTCGATCGTCTTCCGCGACGGGGACGACGTCGAGATCGGCAGCCGCAACGAGCGGCCGATGACCCGTTACTTCCCCGAGCTCGTCGAGGCGGTGCGCGCCCAGCTGCCCGAGCGCTGCGTCGTCGACGGGGAGATCGTCGTCGTCACCGGCGACAGGCTCGACTTCGAGGCGCTCCTCCAGCGGATCCACCCCGCCGAGTCCCGCGTGCGGAGGCTGGCGGCCGAGACCCCGGCCTCCTTCGTCGCCTTCGACCTGCTCGCCCTGGGCGACGAGGACCTCACCGGGCTGCCCATGTCCGAGCGGCGCGCCCGGCTCGAGGCGGCACTCGCCGGCGCGCAGGCCCCGGTCCACCTCACCCGCGCCACCCGGGACACCGCGCTGGCCCGGCAGTGGCTCGACCAGTTCGAGGGCGCCGGGCTCGACGGCGTCGTCTCCAAGCCGCTCGGGCTCGGCTACCAGCCCGGCAAGCGGGTCATGCTCAAGACGAAGCACGAGCGCACGGCCGACTGCGTCGTCGCCGGGTACCGCCGGCACAAGAGCGGCGACGTCGTCGGCTCGCTGCTCCTCGGGCTGTACAACGAGGACGGCAGGCTCCAGCACGTCGGCGTCACGTCCTCCTTCACCATGAAGCGGCGCGCCGAGCTCGTGGAGGAGCTCGCCCCGCTGCGCCTCGCCGAGGGCGAGGAGCACCCGTGGGCGGAGTGGGCCGACGCAGCAGCCCACGAGAAGGACCGGCTGCCCGGCGCGCAGAGCCGCTGGAGCGCGGGCAAGGACCTGTCGTTCGTGCCGTTGCGCCCCGAGCGCGTCGTCGAGGTCGCCTACGACCACATGGAAGGCACCCGCTTCCGCCACAGCGGCCAGTTCCGGCGCTGGCGCCCGGACCGTGAGCCGGAGTCGTGCACCTACGAGCAGCTCGAGGTGCCGGTGCGCTACGACCTCGCCGACGTCCTCGGCTGAGGCTCAGGCGGCGACGGGCTCGGCCGAGGCCCGCGGGGCGCAGACGCCGGTGTCCGCGGCGAGGCGGGCGACCTCGGCGCGCTCGCGGCGCCCGGGGCGTACCGCCAGCAGCGCCCACAGGATGCACGTGAGATCGACGAGCTCCTGCAGCCAGGCCCCGGCGAGCGCGGGCAGGACCCCGAACGCCGCGACGATCATGAGCCCCACCGACAGTGACACCCCGATGCCGATCGACTGCCACGCCACCCGCATCGTGCGGCGGCCGACGTAGACGGCACGGGCCACGCGGGAGAGGTCGTCGAGGGTGATGACGACGTCGGCCGACTCGCTCGCCGCGCTCGCCCCCCGCGCGCCCATCGCGACGCCGACGTCCGCCGCGGCGAGAACCGGGGCGTCGTTGACGCCGTCACCGACCATCATCACCGGGCGGGGCCGGGCCGAGCGAACGGCGTCGACCTTGTCCTGCGGGAGGAGCTCGGCGCGCACGTCGTCGATGCCCGCCTGGGCGGCGATGTGCCGGGCCACGTGCTCGCTGTCGCCGGTGAGCATCATCGTGCTGCGCACCCCGACGCGGTGGAGGGCTGCCATCGTCACGGGCGTCTCGGCGCGCAGCTCGTCGGCCAGGGCGACGTACCCGGCGTAGCGGCCGTCGACGGCGACGTGCACGCCGGTGTGCCCCTCGGGCGGGTGGGGCGGCTCGGCGCCCGTCTCCTGGGCGACGAACCTCGCGCTGCCGACGGCGACGAAACGGCCGTCGACGATGCCACGGACCCCGTTCGCCGGGATCTCGGTGATGTCGTCGGCGGCGGGCAGGGCGGCGCCCCCGGCCTGGGCAGCGGCCACGACGGCGGCGGCCAGCGGGTGGCCGGAGTACTGCTCGACCGACGCGGCGAGGGCGAGCAGCTCGTCCTCGCCGCCCTGCTCCGCGTGGACCGAGGTGACGCGCGGGACACCGTAGGTGAGCGTGCCGGTCTTGTCGAAGGCGACGGTGCGGGTGCGGGCGAGCTGCTCGAGCGTGCCGCTGCTCTTGACGATGACGCCCAGGCGGGCCGAGCGGGACATCCCGCCGAGGAACGCGACGGGGGCGGCGATGATGAGCGGGCAGGGGGTGGCGACGACGAGCACCTCCGCCAGCCGGACCGGCTCCCCCGAGACGATCCAGGCCCCGGCGGCCAGGGCGAGGGCGAAGAGGGTGAACGGCACGGCTACCCGGTCGGCGAGCCGGACGAACGGCGCACGCGACTCCTGCGCCTCGCGCACGAGCGCGATGATCCGCTGGTACTGCGACTCGGCGGCGCGGGCGGTCGCGCGCACCTCGATGGCCTCCGCGCCGTTGACCGCGCCGGAGAGCAGCTGGTCGCCGCGGAACTTGTCGACGGGGATGGACTCACCGGTGAGCGAGGACTCGTCGAGGCTCGCGCCGTCGGACTCGAGGACGCCGTCGACCGGGACGACCTCGAAGGGCCGCACGAGGAGCCGGTCCCCGACCGCGACCTCGTCGACGGGCAGGTCGGTGAGCCCGCCCGCGCCGTCGAGCCGGTGGGCGGTGTGCGGGGCGTTCTCCAGCAGCCCGGTGAGCTCGCGCCGCGCGCGGCGGGCGGCGTAGTCCTCCAGCGCCTCACCGCCGGAGAGCATGAGGCACACGACGAGCGCGGCCCAGTACTCCCCCACCGCGACGGTCGAGCCGATCGCGGTGACCGCGAGGAGGTCGACGCCGTAGCTGCCGGCGCGCAGGTCCCGCACCATCCCGCGCGCCTGGAGCAGCGCGACGACGACGGCGAAGGCGGAGATCACCCAGCGGGCCGCGGTCTGCTGCCCGGCCCCCTCGAGCACGCCCCCGACGCCCGCGACGATGATCGTCGCGAGGACCATCGGGTAGTGGCGCATGCCGGCGAGGAGCCTGCCCATAGCTCGATCTTCACGCCGCCCACCACCCCTGTCCAGCAAGGAAAGCCTCCCCTGACCAGCACTTTCCCCCGTCACAGTCGAGTTTTTGTGCCGACAGCCGATCTCCGCGCGACAGCCGACTTCCCGCCGACAGCCGACTTCCGCACGACAGCCGACTTCCCGCCGACAGCCGACTTCCGCACGACAGCCGA
>NZ_VDFS01000059.1:10054-40654 GCF_006151955.1 Georgenia sp. 311
CGCGCGACGGCCCCGGCCACGCGCGCGATCAAGCGCTCGGCGGAAGAGGGAAAGGGGTCAGTCGGGCTTGCGGGCTCGGGAGGGCTGGACCCGGGAGGGCTCGCCGGGCATCTTCGGGTACTCCGGCGGGTAGGGCATGTCCCCCAGCCCTTCCTTCTCCTGCGCCGCGAAGAGCTCGAGGAGCGGCGTGAGGTCGTGGGCGACGTCGTCGATCTCGGCGTGCAGGTCGCCGAGCGCGGCGAAGCGCGCGGGCATGGTGCGCACGGTGAGGTCGCGGGGGTCGACGTCGGGCAGCTCGTCCCAGGTGACCGGCGCGGAGACCGGCGCGTGCGCGAGCGGGCGGATGCTGTAGGCGCTGGCGATCGTGCGGTCGCGGGCGTTCTGGTTGTAGTCGACGAAGATCGTCTCCCCGCGTTCCTCCTTCCACCAGTTCGTCGTCACCTTGCCGGGCATCCGCCGCTCGAGCTCGCGGCCGAAGGCGATCGCCGCGTGCCGCACCTGGGTGAAGTCCCACCGCGGCTCGAGCCGGACGTAGATGTGCACCCCGCGGTTCCCCGACGTCTTGGGGAAGCCGCGCCACCCCAGCTCCGCGAGGTACTCGCGCGCCACCCCGGCCACCTCGACGGCGTCGGCGAAGTCGGTCCCCGGTTGAGGATCGAGGTCGATGCGCATCTCGTCGGGGTGGTCGACGTCGGCCCGGCGCACCGGCCAGGGGTGGAACGTGATGGTGCCGAGGTTCGCCGCCCACGCGACTGCGGCGAGCTCGGTTGGGCACAGCTCGTCGGCCGTGCGCCCGCTGGGGAAGGCGATCTCCACCGTCTCGATCCAGTCCGGCACACCCTTCGCGGGGACACGCTTCTGGTAGAACGCGTCACCGTGCGGGTCGCTCCTGGTGGCCCGCTTCATCCCCTCGCGCACGCCCTTGGGCCAGCGCTCGAGGGTGACCGGCCGCTCGCGCAGGGCACGGAGGATGCCGTCGCCGACGGCGAGGTAGTACTCGACGACGTCCTGCTTGGTGATCCCCGGCTCGGCGAAGACGATCCTGTCCCCGCTGGTGATCCGTACGGGCCGTCCGGCGACGTCGATCTCGACGGCGGGGCTCTTCGTCGGTGCCATGGCCAGACGCTACCGCCCCGTCCTCCCGCGCGCCCCGGCGTCGAGATCCGACCGCCCGCGAGCCTCGCGAGCGCGGGTGGAACCTCGCCCGCGATGGCCGGTCTCGCCCGCGGTCGACATCACGGCGGACCCGGGACCGGCTCGCGTGCGGTCAGGGCCGGCCGGCCTCCCCACCCACCGGCTCGCCCTGCGCCCGGGCGAGCGCCGCGAGCACCCGCTGCCCGGTGCGCAGGTCCGCCCGGCCCTCGGCCAGCCCGGAGGACGGCGCGGCCCTCTCGGTGACCATGGCGTGGAAGGCCGCGAGCTCGTTCTCGAAGGCCTCCTCCTGCGCCCAGCGCAACGTCGTGCGCGCCTCTCCGTCCAGATCCCCGGCGCGCGCCGTGACGACGAGCTCGGTCGCGACGTTGAGGAGGTAGGGCACGGCGAAGGTCAGGCTCACGCTGCCCTGCTCGTGGTGGACGGTGACGGTCTCGCGGTAGTCGGGGTAGTCGGCGATGAAGTGCCAGCCGAGGTGCAGCCGGGCGCCGGCCCCCACGTGCCCGGTGAGCTGGACGGAGCCGGGCACCCCGCCCCAGTGGGCGGCGGAGTCGATGGCCCTCACCCCGCCGGCGAGGTGCCGCAGCAGGGAGACGTCGTGGACGAGCGAGCCGAGCACGACGTTCGTGTACGTCGTGCGCAGCCATGCCGACGCCCCGGCGCCCACCGCCCGGTCCACGGCCTCGACCGTGGGCCGCTGCGCCGCGTGGAGCACGGCGGGGTCGACGTCGTCTGCCGGTGGCAGCAGCCGGGCGAACCGCAGCTGGGCGTCGTCGGCGGGGTGGAGCACCTCGACGGTCACGGCCCGCACGCGTCGGCCGGCCAGCTCCTGCCTGGCCCGGGCGACGGCCGGGTCGTACTCCTTCATGTACCCGACCAGGACGGCCGTGCGCGGGTCGCGCCCACGGTCGCGCAGCTCCCGCTCGACGGCGTCGACCTCCGCGACGCTCAGCGCCACCGGCTTCTCGCACAGCACCGGGATGCCCGCGCGGGCCAGGCGGAGCAGCGCGTCGCCGTGGCTCCCGCTCGTGGCGAGGACGACGCCGTCGACGCGCAGCCCGCCGGCGACGGCGGCGAGGAGCGCGTCGAGGTCGGCGAACCGGCGCTCGGCCGGGACGCCGTAGCGCTGCCCGAGCCGCGCGGCGCGGTCGGCGGACAGGTCGGCGAGAGCGGTGAGCTCGAACAGGTCCCAGCGTCGGGCGACGAGCGGCAGGTGGACGCTCTGCGCGATCCCGCCGAGCCCGACGACGGCGAGACGCACCCGGGTCACGGGAACCACCGCCGCAGGACCTCGCGGTTGTGGACCTGGTCGGCCTGGGCGGTACCGGGCGGGTCGGCGGGGTCGGGGATGGTGTCCTGCTCGACCTCGAGCCAGCCCGCGTAGCCCGAGGTGAGCACCGCCTCGACGACGGCGGGCACGTCGAGGTCGCCGGTGCCGAGCGGGACGAAGGCCTTGCCGGCCCACACGGTGCGCAGGTCGCCCTTGCCCCTGACGACGCCGTCGAGCACGGACTTGCGGGCGTCCTTGAGGTGGAGGTGGTTGATCCGGCTCCCCCAGCGCGCGAGGCCGTCGAGCGGGTCGCCGCCGCCGCCGAGGATGAGGTGCCCGGTGTCGAGGGTGAGGCCCACCGTCGTGCGGTCGAGCAGCTCGTCGATCTCCTCCGGGGTCTCGACGAAGGTGCAGGCGTGGTGGTGGAAGGTCACCTCCAGCCCGTGCTCGCCCGCGAGCGCCGCCGCGTGCTCGACGTTCGCGGCGTACCGGTCCCACTCCGCGGGTCGCAGCCCGAGGCCGAGCCCTCCCCCCGGGTTGGCCCGCCGCTGCGCCGATCCGGAGCAGGCGAGGGTGGGCTTGGGCGGGAGCCCGGGCTTCACCGGTGCCGCCTCGGCGAAGAACGCGAGGGCGTCGCGGTAGCCGGGCAGCGCAGCGGTGAAGGCGGCGTCGTCGGCGAACGGCAGGTCGACCCAGCCGCCGGCGAGCGCCAGGCCGTGCCGGCGCAGGTTCTCCCGCAGCCGCTCGCCCCGCCCGAACATGCCGATCGGACCGGAGTCGATGCCGGTGTACCCGGCTGACGCGACGAGGCCGAGCAGCTCCTCGGGCCCGGGCAGTCGACCGCCGGCGCTCGCGCCGAGATCGAAGACGCCGTAGCTCACCGGGGCGTTGGCCAGCGCGATCACCGGCCCTCCTCCGCCGGGCGCGGAGTGCTCGTGCCGGTCGGCGCACCGGCGACCCCGGGGGCGGTGCGCAGCGTGCGGACCTCGGCGGCGCGCAGCTCGCCCTCCGCCTGCGCCGGGGTGCCACGCAGGTCGGTGACCGCCCAGCCGGCACCGTCGAGCGGGTCGAGGCGCACGTCCTGGGGCGAGCGGCTCATGCTCACCACCCGGGCCTCGACCGCCTCCCCACCGACCCGCCGGAGGCTCGAGAGCACGGCGCGGCCGCGCAGCGCGGGACCGGTGACGGGCGCGGGGAGCGGCCCGCCCGCAGGGGCGCCCCCACGCCGCACGAGAGGCTCGTGCCGGAACATCTCGGCCCACCGCGCGACCTCGGCCTCCTCCCACCCGCCCGCGTGCGGCATGACGGCGAGCCGCGTCCGCACCTCGGTGCCGAGGTACTGCGCCCCAGGCACCGGGATCTCCGAGCCCGCCGGCTCGTCGCGCAGCGGGTGGACGTTGACGCTCATCATCCCGACGGCGCGCAGCAGGGTGAGGGCCAGCTCGTCGCCATCCGGGCCGGGCACGACCTCGTACTCGGTGAGCTTGGCGAGCAGGACGTGGGCCGGGCCCGCGGAGACGAAGCCGGTCGCGGGGAACGTCGGCAGCGGGTACTCCCCCCAGCCTCCCTCGGCCGTCCGCCCGCGGCGGGTGACGTCGAACTGCCCCGCGGCGTGGGACTCACCGACCCGGGTGCCGAGGGGGACGTGCAACCGCAGCCGGTGGTCGCGCACGGTGTTGACGAGGTCGGTCGTGAGGCGGACGAACGGCTCGCCGGCGCGCAGCTCGACGAGCATCCGCACGGCGAGCTCCTCGGTCTTCTCCAGCCGCCGGTCCGGGTCCTGCCGGTCGACGCCGAGCGGCAGGTCGTAGCGGCGCACGACCTCGACGACGGCGCGCAGCGGTCCGGCGGCGAGGACTGCGGTGTGCACCGAGCTCGGGGTGTCGAGGCCGCCGGCGTGGGCCAGGGGCCCGTAGTTGTAGGAGTCCCCGCGGTCCCCCTCGTCGACGAGACGCGCGAGGCCGTCGAGCACGGTGCCGTCCGCGCCGGTGACGGTGAGTGCGCCGTCGTCGCGGACGAGGACGTCGACCAGCTCACCGTGCAGCCGGGTGGGTGTGGCGCTGACCGGCGCCTGCGGGACGGCCGAGGTGCCGGGCCGGAGGGCGACGTGGCCCAGGGGCGGGACCTCGACGGCGACGACGACGCGCCGCCGCGAGCGCGCGGTCGTCACCACCCGCCAGTGACGGTCGGGGTCCTCGGCGGCTGCCGCCCGGACCTCCGCGGTGAGGGCGGCGAGGTCGAATGACCCGTCGGCCACCTCGGCGACCTCGAGGCGCAGCGTGTCCGCCCCCCATGCGTACCCGGTCACCTGCTGGCCGAACAGCTCGCGGCCGTGGATGCGGCGCAGCACCCGCACGAGGTCGGCGCCCCTCATCCACTCGTCCCCCAGGGCGGTGGGCAGCCCGCCGACGTCCTGGCCACCCGCCGTCTCGGAGGTCAGCAGCTCGGCCTGCACGGTGCGCGCCCACGGCAGCGTGTTGGCGAGGACGTAGGCGTCGGCGGGGACGTCCTGTGCGAGGCCGTCGAGCACCCGCTCGGTCACGCCCCGGCCGATCGCGGTCGCGGACGCGAGCCTGGTGGCGACCTGCTCGGCCGTCTCGTCCACCCCGCAGCCGGTGATCGAGTCGTGCGCGGTGCACTCCACCACCCGGTACCAGGCGAGCTCGAAGAAGGACCGGTGGTCCTCCCGTCCGTACAGGGCGTCGAGCCGCTCGGCCTGGGTGAGGACGAGCTCGGCGCCGGCCATCGCGGCCTTGAGGTTCGTGCGCACGGAGAAGACACCGGGCAGGAGGTTGCCGCGGGCGTGGGAGCGCAGCTCGCCGGTCACCTGCGGCAGCGCGGCGAGCGCGGCCGGGTCGGTGGGCCGGCCGGCGAGGTACTCGGTGAGGGTCGCCACCCGGACCACCGGCGCGTGGCCGGCGGCCCGGTTGTGTGCCCGCACCCTGTCCATGAGGTCCGGCGGCGGGGCCATGTGGTCGGTGCCGAACATCCCGAGCACCGGGTCGGAGCCGTACCAGGGTCGGGTCTCGGCGCGGTAGCGGGTGGCCAGCTCGGTGAGCCGGTCCGGGACGGCGAACATGTCCAGGGCGGAGCCGTAGCCGTCGAACAGGTACTCGGCGCGGACGGCGGAGCCGTCCGGGGCGCGCCAGGCGAAGGCGTGCTCGTCGACCGCGCTCGGCACCCCACGCCACAGCGCGGCGTGGGCGATGCCGAAGCCCCGCAGGATCTGCGGCATCTGGGCGGTGTGGCCGAACATGTCGGGCAGGTAGCCCACCGGCATCGCCCCGCCCAGCCGCTCGGCGTGGACCAGACCGAGCTCGAGGTTGCGCACGATGGTCTCCCCGTCGCAGCAGAACTCGTCGAGGAGGATGAGGAAGGGCCCCACGGCCAGACGCCCGTCCCGCACGAGGGCGCGCACGCGCTCGCGCCGCTCCGGCCTGATCTCGAGGTAGTCCTCGATCGCCGCGGTCTGCCCGTCGAGGGTGAAGCGGAACTCCGGGTCGGTCTCGAGGCGGTCGACGACGTCGTCGAGGACGTGGACGAGACGGAGCCGGAAGACGTCGTGCGGCTCGTACCACTCCCGGTCCCAGTGGGTGTGCGGGACGAGGACGATGCCCGGCTCGGCGGTGGGCGGGGCGGTGGTCATGGGACTCCGTTCAGCAGAGGGCGAGGACGCGCCGGTCGGCGTCGTGCAGGTGCAGGAGCCCGCGGCCCCACGCACCGGGGACGGTCTGGTGGTCGCTGGTGATCCGCAGCCGGCGGCCCTCGGCGTCCTCCAGGACGGCGCCCTCGGCACCGACGGCGACGACGTCGTCCTCGACGCGCAGCAGCACCGGGGCCGACAGCGGCCGGGGGACGCCGTCCGGACCGACCCCGACGCTCACCGCGGTGCGCCCGGCCAGGACCGCCGCGAGGATCGCCTCCGGGGAGTCGTCGGCTGCCGCGACCCACGTCGTCGGCGTCCCGAGGGTCCAGCCCTGCTCGGGCCGGTGGAAGTCGCTCCCACCCAGGACGGCGCGAGCGTCCCAGCGCTGCTGGAACGCGATGGCGCCGGTGTGGGTGAGGTCGCGGAACCACGACACGTGCCAGACCTCGAGCGCCGCGGGCAGCGTGTCGAGGGGGTGGAGCCAGGCGCAGTCCGCGTCGATCGGGTGGTTGACGCTGAGCACTCCCCCGCGGGCGGCGACCTCCCGCACCCAGGTGGTGGCCGGAGCGCGGAAGTCGACCCAGCCGATGTCGCCGAGCGCGTTGGCGTGCCCGCGGGCCGCCGTCACCTCCTGGCCGGGCAGCAGCGTGATGCCGTGCTCGGCACCCAGCGGCGCGAGGTGGGGGTGGTGGCTCACCGTGTTGTGGTCGGTGACGGCGACGAAGTCGAGGCCGGCGCGCACCCCGCGGACGGCGAGCTCGCCGATGCTCTCGCTGCCGTCGGAGTGGACGGTGTGGGCGTGGAAGTCACCCGCGTACCAGCGCAGTCCGGGCGGGGCGGGCAGGTCCCGGTCGCTGCCCCGCACCGCGCGCCGGACCGGGGCGGGGCGCCGTTCCTGCTCCGGCGGCTCGGTGGCCGGGACGCTGACCTCGACGGTGACCTCGAGGCCCTCGGCGGGGAGGTGGTGCAGCCCGAGGACGACGTGCCAGGTCCCGGGCTCGAGCTCACCGGGCAGGTAGCCGGGCGTGGCCTCGGCGGGCGTGATGGAGAAGCGGTCGCGGGCACCGCCGCACCAGCCGCGCCACCCGTCCGGCCCCTCGCACCCGAGGTCGACCACCCCTCGGCCCCTGTCGTAGGACAGCCTCACGCCCAGCGACGGGCTGCCGGCGGGCACGTCGAAGGGCACCGGGTGGTACCGGCGGGCGATCTGGTCCTCCGGCGTGAGGTGGAGCCGCTCGACGGCGCGGGCCACCTAGATCCGCTCCGTCGTCCCGGCGTCGAAGACGAGGCTGCGGCGGGGCGAGGCCTCCACCCAGCCCCGGTCGCCGGGCTCGGGGGCGTCCTCCTCGGCGACGACGAGCTGGAGCCGGGTCTCCCCCGACATGACAGTGACGAGGGTGGCGGCGCCGAGGTTCTCGGTGACGCCCACCTCGCCGGGGACCCCGACGGGGACCGGCTCGCGCGACCAGCGCAGGTACTCCGGGCGCGCGCCCCACACCACCGCCCTGCCCTCGGCCGGCCGTACCCCGTCCGGAAGCGGGACGGTGCCCTCGCCCATCGGCAGCGCGCCGTCGCGGACCTCGGTCTCGACGAGGTTCATCGGCGTGGACCCGATGAAGGAGGCGACGAACGTGTTGACCGGCCGCTGGAAGATCTCCTGGGGGGTGCCGATCTGCTGCAGCCGCCCGCTCCTCATGACGGCGATCCGGTCGGCGAGCGCGAGCGCCTCGGCCTGGTCGTGGGTGACGAAGACGGTGGTGACGCCGAGGTCGCGCTGGAGCTCCTTGAGGAACGTGCGGGCCTCCAGACGCAGCCGCGCGTCGAGGTTGGACAGCGGCTCGTCGAGGAGGAGCACCTCGGGCTCGGTGGCCACGGCCCGGGCCAGGGCCACGCGCTGCTGCTGCCCGCCGGAGAGCTGGGCGGGGCGGCGCTCGCTCAACCCGTCGAGGGCGAGGCCGTCGGCCACGGAGACCGCCTTCGCGCGGCGGGTCTCGCGCCTGACCTTCCTGATCTTCAACGGGTAGGCGATGTTGTCGGCGACGTCCATGTGCGGGAAGAGGGCGTAGTCCTGGAAGACCATCGCCACGCCTCGTTCGCCGGGCTCGGCGTTCGTCACGTCCCGCTCCCCGATGTGGAGGGTGCCCTCGGTGATGGCCTCGAGGCCGGCGATGGACCGCAGGAGCGTGGTCTTCCCGCAGCCGGATGGTCCGAGGAGGGCGAAGAACTCGCCGTGGGCGATGGTGACGTCCACGCCGTCGACGCCGCGGACGCCTCCGGGGTACTCCTTGACCAGCGCGGTCGTGGTGATTGCGGCCATCAGGACTTGATCCCTCCGTGGAAGCGGAACCCGTACCGGCGGTTGACGAGGAAGTACATGAGGATGACCGGCACGGAGAAGACGAGTGAGAACGCGGAGATGAGGCTGAGGTCCGCCTGGCCGCTCTCGGTGTAGAAGGTGTACATGATCACCGCGGCGGGCTGGGCCTCCGGGGAGCGCAGGAGGATGTAGGGCAGCAGGAAGTTGCCCCACACCTGGACCAGCGCCCACACCGCGACGAAGGCCAGTCCCGGGCGCGCGATCGGCACGACGACGTGCCGCAGGATCTGGCCGGGGCGCGCGCCGTAGAGCCGGGCGGACTCCTCGTAGGACCGCGGGATGGAGTCCATGAAGTCCTTGAGGATGAAGATCACCGTGGGCAGCACCCCGCCGGACAGGGCGAGGACGACCCCGGTCTGGGTGTTGACCAGCCCGGTCGCGACCATGAGCTGGAACAGCGGCACCATCGCCGCGGTGCCGGTGACGACCGAGGAGAGCAGGAGCAGCGCGTAGAGCAGGCCGTCACGGCCCGGGATTCGCACCCGCGACAGCGCGTAGGCGGCGAGCGAGCCGAGCACGACGACGACGACGACCGTCCCCAGCCCGAGGACGAGCGAGTTGCCGATCGAGCGCAGCGCGTAGGGGTTCTCCGCGAGCACGGTGAAGTTGCCGAGCGTCCAGTCCGGCCAGCTCACCGTCATCGTCGGTGTGGAGTTGAACGGCTGGGTGACCAGCCAGGCCAGCGGGAGGGCGAAGAAGAAGCCGACGAGGACCATCGCGACGACGAACAGCACGCGCACGACGAACGTGCGCACGGCGCGCCGGCCGGTGGCGGCGGGGAGGGCGGTGCGCCGCTCGGCGGTGGGAGCGGTGGTCGTGGTCATGAGGAGCGCTTCCTCTCCCGCCCGATGCGCATGTAGCCCAGCGCGATGACGAGGTTGATGAGCAGCATGAGCAGCGAGATCGCCGCCCCGACGCCGAGCTGTCCGCCGGGGATCGCCGTCCGGTAGATGTACACCGGCAGGATCTCCGACCGCCCGTTCGGGCCCCCGGCCGTGAGGAGGTACGGGGAGAAGGTGTTGAACGTCCACAGCGTGATGAGCAGGGTGTTCGTGAGGATGTGGCCGCGGATGTTGGGGATGACGACGTCGCGCAGCTGCTGCCACGTGGACGCCCCCGCCATCCGCGCGCTCTCCAGCTGCGAGGGCGGCACCGCGCCGAGCGCGGAGCTGAACAGCAGCATGGAGAACGCGGTGCCGACCCAGATGTTGAAGACGATGACGCTGGCCATGGGGTACTCGATGAGCCAGGCGGTGCCTGGGGTGTCGAGGATCCGGTTGAGCGTGCCGTCGCGCCGGTCGAGCAGCGCGAGCCAGAGGAAGGCGCCGACGGACGTCGGCACGACCCACGCGGCCAGGACGAGGGTCTCCAGGACGGTCTTGGCCCACGGTCGCAGGCGCCGCAGCGCCCACGCGACCGAGAAGCCGAGCAGCGTCTGGCCGAGCACCCCGGAGAGCAGGACGAAGGCCAGGGTGAGTCGCAGCGAGCGCCAGAACGCGGCGTCGGTGAGGACGTCGGTGTAGTTGTCCAGCCCGACGAGCTGCGGGTCGGCCGCGGCCAGGCCGGTGAGCCGGTAGTCGGTCATCCCGAGGTAGATGGTCCACAGCGCGGGGAAGATCAGGAACAGGCCGATGAGGGCCAGGGCGGGTGCCATGAAGGCGCCGGCACCCACCCTGCCCAGACCGGCGACGTCCGCAGGGCGGCGGCGCGCGCCTCTCCCCGGCGGCCGCGTCGGTGCCGGTGTCCGTGCCGGCGCCAGGCTCACGGGTACCCGCTCAGCCTGCGACGTTCTCGTCGCCGACGACGCCGGCGACGGTCTCGGCGTAGGTGCTGAGCGCCTCGTCCACAGGGGTGCCCGCGACGACGGCGGCGGTGGCCTCCTGCAGCGCGAGCGAGACCTCGGGGTAGGCCGCGAGGCCGGGCCGGTAGGCGGTGAGCGGCAGGACCTCGTCGCTGACGAAGGTGAGCATCTCGTCGCCCTCGAGGAGCGTGGCGTTGACGTCCTCGCGCGGGGTGATGTTGATCGTGCCCTCGGCGCGGGCCTCGAACGCCTCGGCGGAGTTCATGAAGGCGAGCAGCTCCCAGGCGAGCTCGGGGTTGTCGGAGTTGGGGTTGAGCACGCGGCCGGTGCCACCGGACATCGAGACGTGGTCCTGGCCGCCGACGCCGGCGCCCGGCTCCTGGGCGGGGATGAGCGTGTAGCCCACGACCTCGTCGCGGTTCTCCATCGGCGCGGTGCCGACCTCGGGGTGGACGACGGCGCGCCAGAAGTAGTCGCCCTCGAGGAGGATGCCGATCTCCCCCGCCGCGAAGAGCGAGAAGGACGTGTCCCGCCCGGAGGCCTCCTGCTGGAGGATCGGGTCGCCGAGCTCCTCGTCGACGTAGATTGTGCGGTACAGCTCGAGCACGTCCCCGAGCTCGTCGCTCTCCCCGAGCCACCCGTCGTCGGACCACACCTCGGCGCCCGTGCCGACGAGCATCGGCAGGACGCCCTGCATGGTCGTGGCCTCACCCATGGGCGTCCCGGCGTTGAGCTGGACGGGGATGACGCCGTCGATCTCCTTGAGCGCCCGGGCGGCGTCGAGCACGTCCTCCCAGCTCGTGGGCTCCCACTCGGCGGGCAGGCCGGCCTGGGTGAACAGGTCCTTGTTGTAGAAGAGCACCCGGCCGTCGGCTCCCTGCGGCACGCCGTACCGCTCACCCTCGAAGGCGAGCGCGTTCTGCACGGCCTCGGGGATCTGCTCCCAGCCCTCCCACTCGGCCACGGCCTCGCCGCCGACCTCCTCGAGCGGGGCGATGTAGCCGGCCTCGGCGAACTCCCCGACCCAGATCCCGTCCATGCCGATGATGTCGGCGCCGCCACCGGACTGCAGGTCGAGGGCGATCTTCGTCTTGTAGTCCTCGTCGTCCACGCCCTGGGCCTCGAAGACGACGTCGACCTCCCGGCCCTCCTCGGCCATCGCGGCCTCGAACTCGGGGATGACCCAGCTCTCGATCCAGTCCGCCTCGGCGGCGTTCTTGCCGCCGCTGATGGCGTTGAGCACGAGGGTGAGGGTGACGGCGTCGCCGCTCTGCGTGGCGCCGTCGCCGGTGCCGCCGTCGTCGCCGCTGCAGGCCGCCAGTCCCAGGGCGAGGACCGCGGTACCCGCGATCGCGCCCGTGTACGTCTTCCTGGTCATGACAGTTCTCCGTGTGGTCGGGAGGATGAGTGGTGGGCGCGGCGCTGCGTCGCGCGACGGTCAGGGTGGTCCCGTGGAGCAGCCTCGCTCCGGGCCCGCCTCCTGCAGGACCCCAGGCAGTGACGGGAGTGACCTGGGTCACTGGTAAATTAGTTCATCACAACGATGGATTAACGTCAAGGAGGACGTGTGCCCCCTCAGCCACCCCCTCGGCGCGGGCCGCGCGGGGCGAACCTCGGCCAGCTCGGCACCTTCAACCAGGCGGTCGTCCTCCACGCGATCCGCACCTCGCCCGGCGTCAGCCGGGTGGAGATCGGGGAGCTCACCGGTCTCGCCGGGCAGACCGTGACGAACATCTGCCGCCGCCTGCTCCGCGACGGCCTCATCGTCGAGGGAGAGCCGGTCGCCGCCGGCCAGGGCAAGCCCCGCACTCCCCTGGCCATCGACGCCGCCGCCCGGCACGCCGTCGGCGTCCACGTCGACCCTGCCCTCACCACGCTCGTCCTCCTCGACCTCGCGGGCCGGACCGTCTCTGCCGAGACCTTCCCCACGCCCCGGGCCGCAGACGCCCCGGCCACCGTGCGGGAGGTCGGGAGACGGGTGGTCGACTTCCTGCACGCCGCCGAGGTCCCCCGGCACCGCGTCCTCGGTGTCGGGGTGGCCACTCCCGGCCCGGTCGACGTCGCCCGCGGCATCGTCGACAACCCGCCGCACCTGCCCGGCTGGCACCAGGTGCCGGTGCGGGAGGAGCTCGAGCTCGCGGTGGGCCTGCCCGTGCAGCTGGAGAAGGACGTCGTCGCCGCGGCGACGGCCGAGGTGTGGGCCGGGACCTTCGCGGCGGCCAGCTCCGGGGCACTCATCTACCTCGGCACCGGCATCGGGGCCGGGCTCGTCGTCGACGGCGAGGTCCTGCGCGGCGCGTCGAACAACGCCGGTGAGCTCGGCCAGATCGTCGTCGACCAGGGCGGTGAGGAGTGCCGGTGCGGGCAGCGTGGCTGCACGAGGGTGGTCGTCAGCGCCGAGGAGATGCTGCGGCGCGCGGGCACCGGGGCGCCGCCCGCCTCCCTCGCCGAGCTCGACGTCGAGCTGCGCCGCCTGTACGACCGCGCGGACGCGGGTGAGGAGCACGCCCTGGACGTCGTGCGCAGCTCGGCCGTGGCCGTGGCGCGGGCCGCGCTGCTCGTCACCAACCTGCTCGACGTCGAGCGTCTCGTGCTCGGTGGGCCGTACTGGGCGAGGATGTCGCCCTACTTCTTCGCGGTCGCGCCGGCGATGTTCGCCGCGCACGCCGCGGCGCACGACATCCACCCCGTCGAGCTCCTCAGCACGCCGGTGGGCGAGCACCTCGCCGCGGTCGGGGCGGCGAGCCTCGTGCTCGACCGCGCCTACTCCCCCAGGCCCGGCACGCTCGTCATCGCCCCGGCCACCCGCTGAGGCCCGGCCGGGCTCAGCGGTCGTAGGTCGTGCCGGGGACGTGGGGCACCGGGTGCCAGCGGCCGTCGGCGGCGGAGGCGACGACCGCGTCCCCCACCGCTGCCGCCGCCCACCCGTCCCCCACCGAGGGCGCGAGCTGCTCCCCGGTGAGCACCGACCGCAGGAACAGGCCGGCCTCGATCGCCTTGAGGTCGTCGAAGCCCATGCTCGTACCCGCCCCGGGCTGGAAGCGGGCGAACTCGCCGTCTCCGGGGCCGACCATGACGGTGCGGTAGCCGCCGTCCTCGCCCGCGACCTGGAGCTCGTTGAGCCGCTCGAAGCTCCACCGCACCGAGCCGTGGGTGCCGTAGACCTCGACGACGTACTCGGCCTGAGGACCGCGCGCGACGCGGCTGGCCTCGAGGGTGGCGACGACGCCCGAGTCGAGGCGCGCGAGGACGGCGACCTGGTCCTCGTTCTCGACGACCCCGAGCTCCTCCCCGACCTCGTACCCTCCGTGGCCGATCCCGGCCCCGGTGGGCACCGGCCGCTCGGCGATGACCGTGCTCGTCGTCGCCGTCACCTCGGTGATGCGGCCGAGCAGGTACTGCAGGAGGTCGGCGCCGTGGGAGAGCAGGTCCCCGACGACGCCGGCCCCGGCGCGGGCGCGCTGGTAGCGCCAGGTGAGCGGGGCGTCGGGGGCGGCGGCATAGTCGGCGAGGAGCCACACGCGGGCGGAGGTCACCCGCCCGAGGCGGCCCGAGCGGACGGTCTCGCGGGCGCGGGCGACCGCCGGGGCGTGGCGGTAGTTGAAGCCGACGGCGGTGAGCACCCCGGCCTCGGTCGCGGCGCGGGCGATGGCCTCGCTGTCCGCGACGCCCACGCCCATCGGCTTCTCGATCCACACGTGCTTGCCGGCCGCGACGGTGGCGAGCGCGAGCTCGCGGTGGAGGTCGTTCGGAGCGCAGACCGACACGACGTCCACGTCGGGGTGGGTGAGCACGTCGCGCCAGTCCGCCGTCGCGGCGGCGAAACCGAGGTGGTCCACGGCCGCGTCCCGGTTCTGCTCGTGGGCGTCCGCAGCGAGGACGAGCCGCGGGTCGACCCGCAGCTCGGGGTAGCGCTCGGGGACGGCCCGGTAGCTGCGGGCGTGCAGCCGGCCCATCCAGCCCAGGCCGATGACGCCGATGCCCACGCGGCGGCGCGTGCCGTGCTCACCCATCGGGCCCACCTCTCTGTGACGTCCCGTCAGGGTAGGGCTGGAGTCGTGGTCGTGTCTGCGCGGTCGCCGCCGCCGGTCTCCCCTTGTGAGGGCCGGCCCCGGCGCCTACCCTCCACGAGTGCGCCGTGCCGCTGCGGCGCCGTGAGGCGGTGGTCGACGTGCGCACTCGCAGACTCTGGGTGGTCCCACTCCTCGTGGCCCTTGCCGCGTGCTCCGGCGGGGAGGCGGAGAAGGTGTGGTCCGACAGCGCCCCTCCCCTGGTCCCGCTCTCCGCCACGGAAGCCCTCAAGCACGCTGCGGGCTCCTCCGAGAGCGCCGGCGAGCACGTCCGCGTCCGCGCCACCCTCCTGACCGAGCAGGAGCAGGCCGTCGCCTTCCTCTGCGACTCGGTCCAAGACTCGGATCCCGCGCAGTGCGGGCAGCCGCGGCTGAGCCTGCAGGGTGCGCCCCTCGACGCTCTCGACCTCACCGAGCGACGCGGCGAGCTCGGTGGGCCGGTCGACATCGTCGTCAGCATCGACGGCGACGACGCGACGTACGAGGGCGCCGGCTGAGGGCCACACCGGGCCGCGACGCCAGGAGGCCCGCACTCGGTCGAGTGCGGGCCTCCGGACTCACCGGCCGCTGGTTGAGGTCAGCGCGTCACCTGCTCAGGGAGCGCGGCGGACGCCGAGCGTGTCGGACCTGTCCCCGTTCCAGTCCCCGACGAACACCTCGTCGCCGCCGCGGCCGTAGGTCCGCACCAGGTCCGACGCCCCGCCGGAGAGGCTGTTCCTCACGTGGTAGGTCGCGCCGCGGCGCACCGCGAAGGTGTCGACCCCGTCCCCGTCCCAGTCACCGGCCAGGACGGTGTCCCCGGCCCGCCCGTAGGTGACGACGACGTCGGCCGCCCCCGCGGTGAGGCTGTTCTTCACGTGGTAGGTCGCCCCACGGCGCACGGCCAGCGTGTCCCCGCCGCGCCCGTCCCAGTTGCCCACGACGACGGCGTCCTCGGCCCTGCCGTAGCGGACCACGACGTCGGCCGGGCCGCCGCTGATGCTGTTCCTCACGTGGTACTCGTTGCCCCGGCGCACGGCCAGCGTGTCGATCCCGTCCCCGTCCCAGTCCCCGACGAGGACGACGTCCGTGGGCCGGCCGTAGCTGAAGGTGTGCTCGGCCTCCCCGCCGCGCTGGGCGTTGGACACGTAGAAGTCCTTGCCTCGGCGCAGCGTGATCGTGTCGACGCCGTCACCGTCCCAGTCCCCGATGAGGACCTCGTCGCTGAACCGTCCGTAGTGGAAGACGTGGCCGGCCGTCGGGCCCCAGCCGTCGTTGAGGAAGAACCCGTTCCGCGCAGGCACGGGCGTGCTGGGCTCGGGCATCCCGGGCACGACGGGCTCCTCCGGCTCCTCGGGCCAGGTCGGGGGGTCGATGACGCACGAGTCGTCCCACTCGGTCTCCTCGCTGATGGCGGTGCAGCGGAACAGCGAGGGGTTGATCTCCTCGGGCGACCGCCACGCCTGCGCGGCGTCCTCGTAGTCCGAGGCGAGGGCGATGAGCTCCGCCTCGCTCCACGCGGCGCCGAGGAAGACGACGTTGACCGGGCGACGGTTGCCCTCCGTGTAACCCGCAGGCACGGAGACGGAGGGGTATCCCGCGCTGGCCGCCGTCCCGGTGGTCGCGGAGGCGGAGACGATGGCGTCGACGTCGGCTCCGTCGAGCACGGAGTCGATCGCCTGCCGGGACTCGGTCACCAGCTGGTCACGCTGGGCCGTGTACCGGGCGTAGGTCTCCGGGTCGTCGAGGTCGACCTCCTGCGAGGCGAGCAGCAGCGTCTGACCGAACTTGAGTGCGGCGCCGGCGTGCGCGCTGTTGTACTCGATGATGTCGCTCAGCGTCTTCATCGGGGCGTCGTCCGGCAGCCGGGAGAGGTAGGCGTTGAGGTCCCGCTTGTACTCGGTGGTGAGGATGCTCGCCGCGGAGGAGCGACCGACCTGGACCGGCACGAGAGTGGCGCCCTGCTCCCGCAGCGTCTCGAGGGCGGCGGCGTACACCGGGTCGTCGGACTCGACGTAGCCGAGGCGCGCCCCCTCCAGTGCGGTGGTGGACATGGCGTCGGTGAAGTCGACGCCGAGGCTCGGGTTGTCCGCCGTGGCCGGGTCCTCGGGGTCGACGGTCACCATGGCCGTGAGCAGGGCGGCGGCGTCGTACACGCTGCGGGTCATCGGTCCGGCGGTGTCCTGCGTCGCCGAGATCGGGACGATGCCGGTCCTGCTGATGAGGCCGACCGTCGGCTTGATGCCGACGGTCGAGCTGGCACGTGCAGGGCTGAGGATCGAGCCGGACGTCTCGGTGCCGACGGTGACGGTGGCCAGCGCCGCGGCGGCCGCGGAGCCGGAGCCGGCGCTGGAGCCGCTGGGGCTCTGGCTGACGTCGTAGGGGTTGAGGACCTGTCCGCCGAGCGAGCTGTACCCGCCGGGCATCCCGCTGGTCATGAAGTTGGCGAACTCGGTGAGGTTGACCTTGCCGAGGATGACCGCCCCGGCCTCCTCGAGGGCGTCGGTCACCGGCGCGTCGGCGGCCGGGTAGGAGCTCGCCAGGGCGACCGAGCCCGCGGTGGTCGCCATCCCCTCGACGTCGATGAGGTCCTTGAGCAGCACCGGGATGCCGTGGAGGGGACCGTGGACGGTCCCGGCCGCGCGCTCGGCGTCACGCTGGGCCGCCTGCTGGAGAGCGGCGGGGTTGATGGAGCGGACCGCGTTGAGCGCCGGCCCGCCGATGCTCAGGGCCTCGATCCGTTCGAGGTAGGCCCGGGTCAGCTGGACCGACGTGAGCGAGCCGTCGGCGAGGGCGGTCTGGATCTCCTGGACCCCCGCCGTGGCGAGGTCCAGGGGGATCTCGTCGTGGACCGACGTCGCGTCGGCCACCGGGACGGCGAGTGCTCCGGTGGCGGGCACGGCTGCGACCGAGCACGCAGCAAGCACTGCTGCGACCGAGACACGCGTGACGGCACGGCGTCTGCGGCTCGGACGGGATCGCGGTTCGAAGTGCATGGGCATCCCCCTGTGTCGTCGGCCACCGCGTGCGACCGTTGCACCCGAGCATGCTTCACCAGCGTTTCGGTCGTGTTAGCGCTCATTTCCGGCACGTGACGAGCAGGGGCGCAGGGCAGGCCCCGCACCCCTGGGCTCGGCTCACTGCGCGACGGACACCCGGCGGCCGGTCTGCAGCGACTCCACCCCCGCGGCGGCGACGACGTTCGCGCGGTGGGCCTCGAGGGCGGACGCCCCGGTCGCTCCCCCGCGGCTCGCGGCGTCCACCCAGGCCGAGAGCTCGGCCCGGTAGGCCTGCGCGAAGCGGGCGCGGAAGTCCGCGGGCACGGCCGGGCCGGCGCGGCCGTCGCGGGCGAGGTCGACGAGCGCGGGCGGGCGCAGCGAGACGGTGCCGCCCGTGCCGACCACCTCGCACCGCACGTCGTAGCCGTACCGGGCGGCGAGGAACACCTCGACGGTGGCGAGCACCCGTCCCCCGCCGAGCTCGAGCACGGCGAGCTGCGGGTCGCGCAGCCCGCTCGTGCGCGGGGAGCGGACCTCGATCGCCGTCACCGGCAGCCCGGTGAGCCAGGGCAGGACGTCGAGCTCGTGGACCATCGAGTTCGCCACCACCCCCTCGCTCGTCGCGTCCGGGTGCGGGGCGGCGTTGCGGTGGACGTTGTGGACGAGCACGACGTCCCCGACGCCGCCCTCGCGCACCGTCGCGCGCAGCTCGCGGTACCCGGGGTCGAAGCGCCGCATGAACCCGACGGTGACGAGCCGCCGGCCGAGCGCCTCCTCGGCGGCGACGACGGCGGCGGACTCCGCCGGCCCGACCCCGAGCGGCTTCTCGCACAGCACGGGCTTGCCGGCCGCGAGGCAGGCGAGGGTGAGCGGGGCGTGCGTCGGGTCCGGGGAGGCGATGACGACGGCCGCGACGGACGGGTCGGCGAGGAGCTCCTCGGCGCTGCCGACGGCCCGCGCCCCCACCCGGGCGGCCACCTGCTCGGCCCGCTCCGTGGCGACGTCGTGCACGGCGACGACGCGCACGCCCGGGACGTGCTCGGCGAGGACACGGACGTGGTCCGAACCCATCGCGCCCAGACCGACCACACCGACGTCGAGCACGTCTCCCGCCTCTCCCTGCACGCGCCGCGTGTCCGGGCCGCCGGCTCGGCGGCCCGGACACCTGGCGAACCGGCTCAGTCGCTGCTGACGTCCTCGGCGGCGGCCTGCTCCTCGAGCTGGGCGCCGTACTCCTCGGCGGTGTCCGTGGTGACGACGGTGACGCCGGTGTCCACGCGGTCCTCGATGGTCCCGCCGTTGAGCAGCTCGACGGCCAGCTCCACGCTCCGGCGGCCCATGTCGTAGGAGTTCTGCGCGACGCTCGCGTCGAGCTCCCCGGCGAGCATGGAGTCCACCGCGTCGCTCGTGCCGTCGACCCCGACGACGAGGATGTCCTCGAGGTCGAGGCCCGCGGCCTTGATCGCCTCGATGGCCCCGAGTGCCATGTCGTCGTTCGCGGCGAAGACGATGGACACGTCCGGGTTGGCCAGGAGGATGTCGGCCATGACGGCGCGGCCCTCGGCGCGGTCGGAGTTGGCCGACAGGTCCGCGACGACCTCGATGTCGCTGCCCTCGAGCGTGTCGAGGGCGCCGTCGATGCGCGAGTCGGTCGACGGGTTGCCGGGCACACCGCGGATGACGGCGATCTGGCCGGAGTCGGCCTGCTCGAGGATGTACTCCCCGGCGGTGACGCCCGCCTGGTAGTTGTCGGTCCCGACGAAGGTCTCCTTGCCCTCCCAGCCCTCGATGTCGGTGTCGACGAGGAGGACGGGGATGCCGGCGTCCACGGCCTGCTGGAGGATCGGCTCGAGCTGCTCGGCCTGGGTCGGCGCCACGACGAGCGCGTCGACCTGCTGGGTGATGGCGGCGCGGACCTTGTCGATCTGCTCCTGGACCTGGGTCTCGGCGGTCGCGCCCGCGAGCGTGACGTTGACGCCCTCGGCCTCGCCGCCGTCCTCGACGCCGCCGGCCACCTGGAGCCAGAACGGCGAGGAGAGGGTCTTGAGCACGACGGCGACGGTCTGCTGCCCGTCGCTCGCGCCTCCGCTGCTCCCGCCGTCCCCCGGGTCGCCGGAGTCCCCGCCGCAGGCGGAGAGGACGAGCGCACCGGTGAGTGCTGCCGCGGCGAGCGCGGTCGTGTGCCGGGTGAACCTCATTGCTGGTGTCCCTTCTTCCCGGCGCCCTCGGTGGCGCCGACGATCATCGCGACCATGTCCTGTGCCGTCTCCGGGGAGGGCCGCGTGGTGCCGACCACGCGGCCCTGCCGCATGACGACGGCGTTGTCGCACACCTGGACGACGTGCTCCATGTTGTGCGAGATGAGGATGATGGAGATGCCGTGCTCCTCGGGGAGCCGGCGGATCGCGTCGAGCACGTTGCGGGTCTCGCGCACCCCGAGCGCAGCCGTCGGCTCGTCGAGGATGAGCACCCGCCGTGCGAAGGCCACGGCCCGGGCGACCGCGATCGCCTGCCGCTGCCCGCCGGACATGAGCCCGACCTGCCCCTTGAGGTCGGGCAGGTGCACCTGCATGGTGGCCAGGCGCTCCTGGACGTCCCGGCGCATCGCCTTGCGGTCCAGCCAGCCCAGTCCGCGCCAGCCGCGTGGCTTGGTGAGCTCGTGGCCGACGTAGAGGTTGGTGGCGACGTCGAGGTTGTCGAACAGCGCGAGGTCCTGGTAGACCGCCTCGATCCCGTGCTCACGGGCGGCGGTCGGGCTGGTGACGTGCACCCTCTGCCCGTCGAGGAGGATCTCCCCCTCGTCGAGCTGGTGGACGCCGGTGATCGCCTTGATGAGGGTGGACTTGCCGGCGCCGTTGTCGCCGAGCAGGCCGACAACCTCCTGGCGGTGGACGGTGAGGTCGACCCCGGCGAGGGCGGTGACGGCGCCGAAGCGCTTGACCGCGCCGCGCACCTCGAGGACCGGCACCGCGGACTGCTCGTGCTCCGTCATGCCCTCGCCTCCGTCTCCTCGGTGCGGACGACCCGGAGCCGGGTCTCCAGCCGGGCGCGCACGACGTCGAGCTCGACGGCGATGACGACCGCCGCGCCGAGGGCGACGTACTGCCAGCTGCTCTGGACGTTCATGAGGTTGAGGCCGTTCTGGATGACGCCGAGGATGAGCGCGCCGACGAGCGTGCCGATGACGGTGCCGCGGCCCCCGAAGAAGCTCGCCCCGCCGATGATGACGGCGGCGATCGCCGAGAGCTCCATGAGGTTGCCGGCCGTGGGGTAGGCCGAGTTCGTCTGCCCGGAGACGACGATGGCCGCCGTGCCGGCGCACATCCCGCTGAACACGTAGACGGAGATGAGGACGCGGTCGACGGGGACGCCGACGCGGCGCGCGGCCTCCCGGTTGCCGCCGATGGCGTAGATCCACTGCCCCCAGGTGATGCGCCGCAGCAGGACGTAGACGATGACGGCGAGCGCGGCGACGAGGATGACGGCGTAGGGCACGTGGCCGATGCGGCCCGAGCCGAAGAGCTTGATCGACTCGGGCATCCCGGTGATCGGCTGCCCGTCGCTGACGATGAGCGCCACCCCGCGGGCCACCATGAGCATCGCCAGGGTGGGCAGGAAGGGGTGCGGCAGCCGGCCCTTGACGAAGAGGGTGCCGTTGACGGCACCGGCCAGACCGCCGGCGAGGATCATCGAGGGGATGACGAGCCAGCCGGAGACGAGGTCGAGCTCGCGGATCCACAGCGCGCCGAGGATGCTCGACATCGCGATGACCGAGCCGACCGACAGGTCGATGCCGGCGGTGACGATGACGAGCAGCTGCCCCAGGGCGAGGATCGCCACGACGGACGCCTCCAGCCCCACGTTGCCGAGGTTGAACGGCGAGAGGAACAGCGGGTTGAGCGCCGCCATCACCGCCATGATGATGAGGAGCAGGAGCACCGGGCCGAGCCGGACGACGGTGAGCGCGGCGTGCAGGCCGCGGCTCTGGCGTCCCGGCTTCCCGGAGGCGGGACCCCCGGGCGGTACGTCCTCGCGGTCAGCAACGGCCGTCATCGGCTGTCCCCTCGTCCTGTCCCGGGGGCGGTGACCTGCCCCGCCCCTTGAGTGTGGTGCGCGTCACACCGGCCTGTCAACAATTGTTCTGACATTCCGACATCGGTCCGTGGTATGAGCACTGGCACGGGGGACAGCCTAAGGGGAGCAGGCGCCCACCCCGGCGGTCGGTGCGGGTGAGTCGTGCCGCAGGGTCAGGCGCCGCCGAGCGAGCGCAGATGCTCCAGGGAGCGCCGCGCGTCGTCCACCGGACCCAGCCCTGGGGCGGGCTCGGCGGCCAGGACGGTGTCCTGCTCCAGGACGTACCAGCCGTCGAACCCGGCACCGTCGAGCGCGGCGACGATCGCGGCGACGTCGACGTCCCCGTCCCCCAGCGGCGTGTAGATGCCCTGTCGCACGGCCTCGGTGTAGCCGATCTCACCGTTGCGCACGCGGCGCACGAGGTCGAGGCGCACGTCCTTGGCGTGGACGTGGTTGATCCGCGCGGCGTGCTCGGTGGCGAGGCGCACCGGGTCGGTGCCGCCGATGAGCAGGTGGCCGGTGTCCAGGCACAACGGGACGGACGAGCCCTCGACGACGCGGTGCACCTCCTCCTCCCGCTCGACCATCGTCCCCACGTGCGGGTGCAGGCTGGCGCGCACCCCGCGCGAGGCGGCGAGCTCGGTGAGCCGGTCGAGGTTGTGCAGGAGCGTGGCCCAGCCGGTCTCGTCGAGGTCGGGCCGCTCGTCGTAGCCGTCGAGCCCGGAGGTCGCCGAGAGCACGAGGACGTCACCGCCGGCCGCCTCGAAGGAGTCGAGCTCGCGGTCCACCTCGGGCACCGGGTCGTGGCCGGGGTCGTGGAGCACGACGGGCACGAACGCGCCGACGGCGGCCAGCCCGTGGGGCGTGAGCGCCGCCGCCCGCTCGGCCGGCGTCTCGGGCAGCCACCCCTGGGGGCCGAACTCCGTGGCCGTGAGGCCGAGCCCGGTCATCTCGCGCAGCACCCGGTCCGGGCTCATCTGGTGGCCCCAGCCCGGTACCTCGCACACGCCCCAGCTGATGGGTGCTCCGGCGATCCTCATGCTCACTCCTTACGGGACGGGGACGGGCGAGAGCGCGACGCGCTGCCCGGTGGTGGCGCTGCGGGTGGCGGCGTCGGCCAGGACGAGGGCGGCCCGGCCGTCGGCGAGCGAGGGCGAGGGCGCACGGCCCTCGCGCACGGCGTCGACGAAGTGGTCGAGCTCGCGGGTGTAGGCCTCGGCGTAGCGCTGGAGGAAGAAGTCGAGGTACCGCCCCGCCGCCCCCGAGGTCGTCGCGGTCGAGCTGCGCACGGCGGTGGCCGTGTGGTTGAGCGCCTCCAGCGTCCCGCGCGGGCCGAACGCCTCGAGGCGCTGGTCGTAGCCGGTGGCGCAGTGGCGGGAGTTGACGATCGTCGCCACCGCCCCGCTCGCGGCGACGAGCGTGGTGACGGCGCCGTCGAGGTCCCCGGCGGCGGCGACGACCGGGTCGAGACGCTGGCCCACGGCGTGCACCTCGACGATCTCCCCGAGGAAGAAGCGCGCGGTGTCGAGGTCGTGGATCGTCATGTCGCGGAAGATCCCGCCGGACTGGGCGAGGTAGCCCACCGGCGGCGGCGCCGGGTCGCGGCTGACGATCGTCAGCTGCTCGAGCGGCCCGATCTCCCCGGCCGCGACGCGCGCGTGGACCTCGGCGAACGTCGGGTCGAAGCGCCGGTTGAAGCCGACCATGACCCGGTGCTCCTGCCCGGCGACGGCGGCGAGGCACGCGTCCACCCGGGCGAGGTCGAGGTCCACCGGCTTCTCGCACAGCACGGCCTTGCCGGCGCGGACCGCGCCGACGACGTGCTCGACGTGCAGCGGGGTGGGCGAGGCGACGATGACGGCGTCGACGTCCTCGGCGGCGTGGACGTCGGACACGTCCGCCGCGACACGGGCGCCGTGGAGCGCGGCGAGGCGCGCGGCGGCGTCGCCCACCGGGTCGTGGACGACGCGCAGCTCGGCCCGCGGGTGGCGGGCGACGGTGGCCGCGTGCACGGCGCCGATGCGGCCGGCACCGATGACGGCGATCCTCACCATTGGGGTCCTTCTTCCGGGTCAGTCGGTGGTGCGCGGGAAGCTCAGCGAGGCGGTCACGGGCCGGTCCTGGTGGGGCCAGCGGCTCGTGACGACCTTGTTGCGGGTGTAGAAGCGCACCGCCTCCGGGCCGTGCGCGTGGTGCTCCCCGAAGAGCGAATCCTTCCACCCCCCGAAGGAGTAGTACGCCACCGGGGTCGGGATCGGGACGTTGACCCCCACCATCCCGGCCTGCACCTCGTGGGTGAAGCGCCGCGCGTACTCCCCCGAGGCGGTGAAGATCGCCGCCCCGTTGCCGAAGGGCGAGGAGTTGACGAGGTCGAGCGCCTCCTCGAAGGTGTCCACGCGCACGACGGTGAGCAGCGGGCCGAACACCTCCTCCCGGTAGGCGGCGACGTCGGTGCCCACCCGGTCCAGGACGGTGGGGCCGAGGAAGAACCCTCCCTCGTGCCCCTCGACGACGAGCTCGCGCCCGTCGACGACGAGCTCGGCGCCCGCCTCGAGCGCGTCGGTGGCGTACCGCAGCACCCGCTCGCGCGCCTCGGCGGTGATCACCGGCCCCATGCCCACGCCCTCGCGGTCCCCCGGGCCGACGACGATCCGCTCCGCCTCCCGCTTGAGCGCCCCGGCGAGCAGGTCGCCCGCCTCCCCCACGGCGACGGCGGCGGGCACGGCCATGCACCGCTCCCCGGCCGAGCCGAACGCCCCGGCGGCGATCTGCGCGGCGGCCTGCTCGATGTCGCCGTCGGGCATGACGACCGCGTGGTTGTTCGCCCCGCCGAGCGCCTGCACCCGCTTGCCGTGGGCCGCGCCCTTCTCCCGCACGTACCGGGCCACGGGAGTGGAGCCGACGAAGGAGACGGCCGCGACGCCCGGGTGCTCGAGGATCGCGTCGACCACCTCGCGCCCGCCGTGGACGACGCTGAACACGCCGTCGGGCAGGCCCGCCCGGCGGTAGAGGTCGGCGACGAAGTTCGCCGCGGAGGGGTCGCGCTCGGAGGGCTTGAGGACGAAGGCGTTGCCGGTGGCGATGGCGATCGGGTGCATCCACATCGGCACCATGACGGGGAAGTTGAACGGGGTGATCCCGGCGACGACGCCGAGCGGCTGGCGCATCGAGTGGACGTCGACGCCGGTGGACGCGTCGGCGGTGTACTCCCCCTTGCTCGCGATGCTGATCCCGCACGCGAAGTCGAGGGTCTCGCGGCCGCGGGCGATCTCCCCGCGGGCGTCGTCGAGGGTCTTGCCGTGCTCGGCGGTGATGATCCGGGCCAGCTCGTCGGTGTGCTGCACGACGAGCTCGCGCATCCGGAACATCACCTCGGTGCGCCGGGCGAGGGAGGTCGCGCCCCACTCGCGCTGCGCCGCGGTGGCGGTGCGCACCGCCTCCGCGACGACGGCGGCGTCGCCCTGGAGGAGCTGCCCGGTGACCTCGCCCGTGGCCGGGTCGTGGACGGGGGTGGTCGCGCCTGCGGGGCCCGCGTAGGGCGCGCCGGCGATCCAGTGGGTGATCGTGGTCATGACGTCTGCTCTCCTGGGGCCTGGGTCAGAGGTAGGGCCGCTGGTCGCGCTTGGCGTCCTCGTACTCGGCGCGGGCGCGCCGGGTGCTCTCCAGCCGGGAGACCTCGGGGACGGGCACGTCCCACCAGCTCGAGGACGGCGGGTTGGGTCCGTAGAGGTCGGTCTCGACGACGATCGCCGTCGTCGCCACGCTCGCCGCCGCCGCGGCGTAGGCGGCGCGGAACTCCTCGACCGACGCCGGCTCGAGCACCTCGACGCCGTAGCTGCGGATGTTCGCGGCGAGGTCGACGGGCAGGCGGGCGCCGTCGAGCAGGCCGGTGCGCTCGTCCCGCCTGCGGTACTCGGTGGCGAAGCGCTGGGAGCCGTGGGACTCCGAGAGGGAGCCGATCGAGGCCCAGCCGTGGTTCTGCAGGACGACGAGGACGACCTTGAGCCCCTCGGCGAGGATCGTCGCGATCTCCTGCGGGGCCATCTGGTAGCTGCCGTCACCGACGACGGCGACGACCTCGCTGCCCGGGCGGGCGAGCTTGACCCCCATGGCGGCGGGGATCTCGTAGCCCATGCACGAGTACCCGTACTCCAGGTGGTACTGCAGCGGGCTGCTGGCCCGCCACAGCGCCTGGAGGTCCCCGGGCATGGACCCGGCGGCGTTGACGAGGACGTCCTCCTCGCCCATGAGCTCGTTGAGCGCCCCGAAGATCTCGGTCTGGGCGGGCAGCGGGCCGTGGCCGCGGTGGTAGCACTCGTCGGTGACGCGCACCCAGTCGGCGACGAGCTCGCCCACCTCGCGGGTGTAGTCCTCCGGGACGCGGTAGCCGGCGAGCGCGGCGGTCAGCGCCTCCAGGCCCGCGCGGGCGTCGGCGACGACCATCTCCCCGGCGTGCTTGGCGGCGTCCAGGGCCTTGACGTTGAGGTTGACGAAGCGCACCTCCGGGTTGCCGAAGGCGGTGCGCGAGGCCGTCGTGAAGTCGGTCCAGCGGGTGCCGACGCCGATGACGACGTCGGCCTGCGCGGCGAGCGCGTTGGCCGCGGCGCTGCCGGTGGCCCCGACACCGCCGGCGGCGCACGGGTGGTCCCAGGCGATGGCACCCTTGCCGGCCTGGGTGTCGGCCACCGGGATGCCGGTGGCGTCCGCGAGCGCGGTGAGGGCGGCGCTCGCCCCGGAGTACACGACCCCGCCGCCGGCGACGAGCAGCGGGCGGCTCGCCTCGCGGACGAGGCGCGCGGCCCGCTCGAGGGCGGCCGGCTCGGGAACCGGGCGCGCGACGTGCCACACGCGCCGCCGGAAGAGGGCGACGGGCCAGTCGTGCGCCTCGGCCTGGACGTCCTGGGGCAACGCGATGGTCACCGCGCCGGTCTCGGCGGGGTCGGTGAGCACGCGCATCGCCGCGAGCAGGCTCGCCGGGAGCTGCTCGGGGCGGTGGACCCGGTCGAAGAACCGCGACACCGGGCGGAAGACGTCGTTGACCGACGCCTCCCCGCTCTGCTCGTTCTCCAGCTGCTGGAGCACCGGGTCGGCGGCGCGGGTGGCGAAGGTGTCGGCGGGCAGGAGGAGGACGGGGATGCGGTCGATGGTGGCCAGCGCCGCGCCGGTGAGCATGTTCGTCGACCCGGGCCCGATCGAGGCGACGCAGGCGAAGGTCTGGAGCCGGTCGGTCGTGCGGGCGTAGCCGACGGCGGTGTGGACCATGTTCTGCTCGTTGCGCGCCTGGTAGAGGCGCAGCGGCTGCTCCCCCGGCGCCGGGTCGACCTGGTTCTGCAGCAGGGCCTGCCCCACGCCGGCGACGTTGCCGTGCCCGAGGATGCCCATGACCCCGGCGAAGAGGCGCTGCTCGACGCCGTCGCGCTCGGAGTACTGGACCGACAGGAAGCGCACGAGCGCCTGTCCCACGGTGAGCCGGACGGTGCCCGGCGCGGTCGACTCGCTCATCCTCGTCCCTCTCCCTGCTCGACGGGCGCGGTCATCGGCAGGCGCGGGTCGACCTCCTGGCCCTCCCACGTGCCGCGGACCCAGGCGTGTGCCGGGTCGTCGGTCATGAGCCAGGTGCGGTCCTCCGCCGGCCCGGCCATGACGTTGAGGTAGTACAGGTCGTAGCCCGGGGCGGCAGCGGACGGGCCGTGGTAGCCGTGCGGGGTGAGCACGACGTCCCCCGATCGCACCTCGGTGGTGAGGTCGAGCGGCCGGTCGGCCGTGCCGTAGGTGCGGTGGAGGGCCAGGCCGGCCCTGCCGTCGGGGCCGGGGCGCACCTGGAAGTAGTAGATCTCCTCGAGCTCGCGCTCGTCCTCGGCGTGCTCGTCGTGCTTGTGCGGCGGGTAGGAGGACCAGTTGCCGCCGGGGGTGAGCACCTCGCACACGAGGAGGTGGTCGGTGCGCACGTCGTTCTCCAGCGCGTAGTTGTTCACCTGCCGGGAGGCCGAGCCGGCGCCGCGCAGCTCGGTGCGCACCCGGTCGGCGCCCTGGTGGGAGACGGGCAGGGACTGCCCGGCGCGCGCCGTCGGGAGGGCGAGGGTGGCACCCGCGGCGGAGGTGACGGTGAGCGTCGTACCGAGGGGGACGTAGAGGTAGTCGGTGACGGCGGTGAAGACGTCCGGCCGCCCGGCGAGCTCGTAGGTGCGCCCCTCGACGGTGACGGTGCACGAGCCGGACAACGGCAGGACGAGGAGCTCGTCGGCGCCGGTGCTCACCTGCTCGCTGCCGCCCGGGGGCAGCTCGAGCACCTTGAGGCCGGCGAAGCGCCACCCGGCACGCTCGGGGGTGACGTCGAGGCGGTAGGGCCCGTGGGCGGTGTCGCCCGCGCGCAGGACGAGGTCGTGGCTCACAGCAGCCCCACCGCCCGGTCGACCGCACCCTCGACGTCGCCGTCGTTCGGGTAGAGGAGGGAGCGCCCGAGGACGAGGCCCTGGATGCCCGGCAGGCGCAGCGCCCGCGCCCAGCCGGCGGCGGTGGCCTCGGCGTCCGGGCTCACCTCGCCGCCGAGGATGAGGACCGGCAGCGTGGTGGCCGCGGCCACCGCCTCCATGTCCGGCACGAGCGGCAGCTTGAGCCACGTGCGGGCCGACGTGCCACCGAGCCCGGAGGCGACGGCGACGGACGTGACGACGGCGTCGGTGGTGAGCTCGTTGACGGTGCGCCCGTCCACCCGGTGGGAGAGGAACGGCTCGACGATCGCGGTGCGGCCGGCGGCGGCGAGCTCGTCGACCGCGCGGGCGGCGGACTCCAGGGTGCGCAGCGACCCCGGGTCGCCGGGGTCGAGGCGCAGGAGCATCTTCCCGCCGTCGAGACGCTGGTCGACGACGGCGCGGGCGGTGTAGCCGGTGAAGCGGTCGTCCATCTCGTAGCTCGCGCCGCGGAGCCCGCCGCGGTTCATCGAGCCGTAGACGAGCTTGCCGTCCAGCGCCCCCATGAGGGCGAGGTCCTCGACGACGTCGGCCGTGCCGAGGAAGCCGTGGACCCCGGGGCGGGCGAGCGCGGCGGCGCAGCGCCGGAGCAGCTCGCGCCGGTCCCCCATCGCCATCGGGTCACTGCCCGCGGCGAGCGAGCCGCGGGCCGGGTGGTCGGCGGCGATGACCATGAGCTTGGCGCCGGTGGGCAGCCGGCCGGGCGGGCGCTCGGCCAGTGCGCGGGCGACGCGCTCGGGCTCGTGCAGGCGCAGCTCGCGGATCTCCGCGACGCTCAGACCCACAGCGGCCTCCGCTCGACGTCCTGCGGGTGGGCGCCACGGTCGAGGACCTCGAGCACCTCCGCCTCGGTGGGCATCGCGGTGGAGCACTCCAGGCGCGCGGCGACGATCGCCCCGGCGGCGCTCGCCGCGGCGAGGGTGCGCCCGAGCGACCAGCCGGAGAGCAGGCCGTGGCACAGCGCGCCGCCGAAGGCGTCGCCGGCGCCGAGGCCGTTGACGACCTGCGTGGGGGTGGCGGGCACCTCGACCCGCTCCTCGCGCGTCTTGGCCAGGGTGCCGCGCGGTCCCTGCTTGACGACGGCGATCTCGACGCCCGCCTCGAGCAGCGCGTCGGCGGCCCGGTCCGGGTCGCTCTCCCCGACCGCGACCTCGCACTCCTCCCGGTTGCCGACGGCGAGGGTTACCCCGGGCAGGACGTCGCGCACCTGCGCGCCTGCCTCCGCGGCGGAGTCCCAGAACATCGGCCGGTAGTCGAGGTCGAGGACGGTGTGCTCGCGGCGGGCCCGGGCCGCCAGCGCGGCGAGGTGCGCCGCCCGGGAGGGCTCCTCGGACAGGCCGGTGACCGTGAACCACATGATGGCCGCGCCGCGGACGGCGTCCAGGGGCAGGTCCTGCGGGCGGACCTGGAGGTCCGGGGCGCTCGGCTCGCGGTAGAAGTACAGCGGGAAGTGGTCCGGCGGGAAGATCTCGCACAGCGTGATCGGGGTCTTGAGCTCGGTGGACGTGACGACGTGCGCGTCGCTCACGCCGAGGCGGACCATCTCGCGGCGCACGAAGCGGCCGAACGGGTCGTCGCCCACGCCGGTGATCGTCGCGGCACTGTGGCCGAGGCGGGCGGCGGCGACGGCGACGTTCGTCGGGCTGCCGCCGAGGAACTTGCCGAACGTCTCGACGTCCTCCAGGCCAACGCCCGTGGTGAGGGGGTAGATGTCGACGCCGCTGCGCCCGAAGGTCAGGACGTCCGGCGCCCCCAGCGAGCCCGTCATCTCCACTCCCCTCCTCCCCCCGGGCGGGACGTCACCGGCCCGCCGGACCGGCGTGGACCGGTCAACAGATTGTGTCCCAGAGCCGGGAGCCGGTCAACCATTTGTCTGGACATATGGACTTTTGCGACGGACGCGCCACATCCCGGGCCGTGGGGGTGGCATCATGAGGTTGTCGCGAAAACCTGGCGGAAAGGTGAGGGTCATGCGGACCACGTCGGTGCCCGCCCCCACGTCCGGGGAGACCTACCGTCCGATGGTCAACCTCGACCGCGCCAGCCCGGTGCCGCTCTACCACCAGATCTCCTCGGTGCTCCAGGCGGCCATCGTCTCCGGTGAGCTCGCGCCGCACGCGCGCATCGAGAACGAGCTGGCGATGGCCGACCGCCTCCAGGTCTCCCGCCCGACCGCGCGCCGGGCGCTCCAGGAGCTCGTCGACAAGGGACTGCTCGTCCGCAAGCGGGGCGTGGGCACCGAGGTGGCCCCGGAGATCATCCGCCGCCCGGTCGAGCTCACCAGCCTCCACGACGACCTCGCAGCCGCGGGCCGCGAGCCGCGCACCGACGTGCTCGACTACGAGGTGCGCCCGGCCGACGCGGAGACCGCCGCCCGGCTCGGCATCAGCCCCGGGCAGGACGTCGTCCACGTGCGCCGGCTGCGCTACGCGGACGGTGAGCCGCTCGCGCTGCTCACCAACGACATCCGCGCCGACCTCGCCCCCGGGCGCGAGGAGCTCGAGCACGAGGGCCTGTACGCCGCGCTGCGCGAGCGCGGCGTGCGGCTGCGCCTCGCGCACCAGACGATCGGCGCCCGGCAGGCGACCGCCGCCGAGGCGCGCGTCCTCCACGAGCCGGCGCGCGCCGCCGTCCTCACGATGGAGCGGGTGGCGATCGCGGACACGGACACCGTCGTCGAGGTCGGCACGCACATCTACCGGGCCTCCCGGTACACGTTCCAGACCAGCCTCGTCGCCCGCTGAGGCGGGCGGCGCCCCGGG
>NZ_VDFS01000059.1:40955-47951 GCF_006151955.1 Georgenia sp. 311
AGCGGGTGCTGCGGAAGCGGCGGACGAGGAGCGTCGCCGCGCCCCCGACCAGCGCCAGCGCGAGCGCGACCAGCGCGACGACGCCGACGTCCGCACCGGTGGACGGCAGGCGGCCCGGCCCGGCAGCCGGCGGGTCGGCCGGGTCTGCCGTGGGCGCAACCGTGGCGCCGCCGCTCGGGTCGTCCGTCGGGTCGTCGGTGGGCGCGTCGGTCGGGGGCTCCTGCGTGGGCACCTCGGCCTCGACGACCGGGAAGTACCACGCGTTGACCCCGCCACCGGTGGCCTGGAGCGTCACGTCGCCCGCGGCCTGGCGGTCCGCCCCGTCGGCGGCCTGGAAGGACACGAGGACCGAGCCGTCGGCGCGCAGGTCCTCCAGCGCGTCGGCGTCGAGCTCCACGCTCAGCGTGCCGGTCCCGGGACCGACCTCGGTGCTCCCGGCGCCGAGGAGGCGTCCGCCCATGTCCGGTGCCCACGGCGCCGCTGCGCCGTCGGCCTCGGAGCAGGCGGAGAAGCCGAGCTCGTCACCCTCACAGCTCGACACCCAGACCGGGACCATCTCGAGGTCCCCCGTCCACACGAACGCGCGGACGGTGCCGGGCACCGAGGACTCCAGGGTGAGCGTCACCGACGGGTTGCCGATGGTCACGTCGCTCACCGTGAGCGCGTCACTCGCGGGCAGGCCCGAGATCGTCACGCCCCGCACCGCGGACTGGTAGATCGTCTGCGGGGACTCCACGCCCATGAGCGCGGTGTCCGGGATGATCGGCTCGGCCGGCTCCGTGGGCCGGTCGGCCGGCGGGGTGTACCCCTGGAGGTACGCGTGGCCCCAGCGGTAGGGCTCGGACTGCTGGCTCCCGAAGGGCGACCACGCCGTGCGGGTGTCGCCGATGAAGTCCTGGTTGTCCGCGTCGTAGGGCGTGACGTTGAGCCCGAGGAACTGCGGGTCGACGTCGTTGGTCGCCGCGTCGCCCGTGGGCGCCGCGCTCGTCGGGCCGACGGCGGCGGGCAGGTTGGCGAGCGGGATCCTCGTCTCCACCGTGTAGGAGCCGCCCTCGTAGCCACCGTCCGGGCCACGGGTCACGCTCACCGCGACCTCCTGCCCGGGCGAGTTCGGGCCCTGCTCGACCGTGTCCGCGAGCGGACCGGAGGAGAAGCCCTGGTGGTTGTCGGCGTCGCGGCTCCAGCACGGCCCGTCCGGGCCCTGGCCGGCGGCGCCGGTCGGGTCGTCGGTGAAGGGCAGGATGCCGGACTTGAACGTCGTCGAGGTGTCGCGGGACGTCGCCTGCGGGTCGAGGAGCACCTCGACCGAGTCGACGAGCCAGTGCCCGAAGCAGCGCTCGGGGGTGGCCGCCGCGCTCGCGACGTCGTCGACGACGTGGGCCAGGACGTAGAGGTCGTCGCCCGACCAGGCGAGACGGGCGTAGCTGCCGGCGCCGCAGTCGGTGCCGTCGGGCTCGCAGGCCGCACCCTCCCAGCGGCGGCCGATGTCGATCGGCTCGCCGTAGCCGTCGTCGGGCTGCCCGTCGACGACGGGCGCGTCCGCGGCGCCGGGGACGACGGTGGTCGGCACGACGTACATCCGCAGGTTCTCGGTGCTCGTCACCCCGCCCGCCGTCGTCGTGATCGGCAGGTCCACGGGCTGCCCGCCGGGTGCGGCGGGGTCGGTGTGGGTGAGGGTGAGCCCGACGGTCGTCTGCGCCCCCGGCGCGAGGCCGGTGAAGGGCACCGACGCGGGCTCGACCGTGAACGGCGCGGGCGCGGTGAGCGTGACCTCACCGTCCTGCGGGACGGTCGTGCGGTTGGTGACGACGACGGGCACCGTCACCGACTCCCCCGCGCCGATCCGGCTCTCGGCCGCGGACCGGCCGCCGACGCCCGTGAACGTCTCGGCCCACTCGTCGTACTCCGAGAAGTTGCCCCAGCGCTCGAAGCGACCCTCGACGCCCGGGACGAGGTCCACGCGCATGTCGTTGTACGCGGTGACCGTGCCGTTGTCGAAGCTCGCGGCCAGCCGGTAGCGCCCGGTCGCGGCGTCGGCGGCGGGGGTCACGGTGAAGGTGGCGCTCGCGTCCGCGGCGCTCGTCACGGGGCCGAGCGGCTGCGGCGCGGAGACCTCCCAGCCGGCGGGGACGGTGAGGGTGACCTCCCCGGCGGCGACGGTGCCGGCACCGGCGCGGCTCTCGACGGTCACCTCGAACGGGACGCCGGGCGCCTGGACCTCGTCGGCCGCGAAGGAGAAGGTCGACCCGAGCGGCATGCCGCCGGGGTCGGGGATGACCGAGCCGAAGAGGATCGCGTCGTCGCGGGCGTTCTCCGGGGAGCCGTTGGGCTGGAAGGGCACCTCGGAGTGCGCGATGCCGTAGCGCAGGCACTGCGGCTCCCAGATCCCGGTGTGCTTGACGCGCGCCTGGGTGGGGTGGGCACGGTTGCCCTCGCGACCCACCTGCGCCCAGGTCTGCGCGGTGCCGGGCTCCTGGCCCTGGACGTTGCCCGGCAGCCACGTGTAGGGCGAGGGGTAGCCGCTCCACGTCCCGACGACGGTGAACGGGTTGGTCGGGGCGGGGACGAAGCCGGCGTTGCAGCTCGGCCCGTTCGTGCCGCCCTCGCCCTGCGTCGAGGCGCCGGAGGTGACCATCTTGACCTGCCACACGTCCACGGCGTCCGGCCCGGTGAGCTGCTCGGGGAAGGCGTTCGGGTCGGCGGCCATCTGGGCCGCCTCCCAGACGACCCGCCCGGCGTACTGGTGGTTGCCGTGGCCCACGGCCAGGGAGGGCGAGAAGCCGGTGAGGATCTCCGGCTGGGTCTGGCGGATGACGTGGACGACCTGGCGCTGGACGCGCTCGGAGCCCCACACCTCCTCGGTGAGGGCGGCGGAGGTGTTGTAGAAGAAGTCGACGGCGTCGATGTTGTAGATGTCGACGGTGCCGGAGCGGTAGTGGGAGGCGCGGTCCTCGTTCTCGCGCCGCAGGCCGAGCGCGGGGCCGGCCTCGTCGCCGACGGAGTTCGAGCCGCCCTCCCCGCGGGTGAGCATGATGATCCCGCACTCCACGCCGTAGCGGTCGTTCCAGACGCCGCACGGCGTGGTGAACCCGGCGTCGTCGTCCGGGTGGGCCCAGATGCCCATGACGTCGATCTTGTTCGGTGAGACCTCGGTGGCGATCGAGGGTTCCCCCACCGTCAGCGGTGGCGGCGCGGTGTCACCGGCCGCCGTCGGGACGACGGCTCCCAGTGCCAGCGCGGCCAGCGCGGCTGCGGCCATGCCTCTCTTCACGAGTACCTCCAGGTCGGGCAGACGGCAGCGTCTGCACGTGACGCCCATCACTATGTACGGACAACTTAACGAGGCAGTGCATGCAGGTGCAAGCATCTGCTCACTTCCTGAGCAGAGCCGCGCACCGGCGAGCGTCAGTCCTTGACCGCGCCCTCGAGCATGCCGCGGATGAAGTGGCGCTGCAGGAAGAGGTAGAGCACGACCATCGGCAGGGCGACGAGCACGGCGCCCGCGGCGAGCAGCACGGTGCCCTGGGTGTACTGGCCCTGGAAGAGCGCCAGCCCGAGCGGGGCGGTGCGCAGCTGGGCGTTGGGCGACATGACGAGCGGGATGAGGAACTCGTTCCACGTCCACATGAACGTGAGCAGGACGAGGGTGACGACGGCGGGCCGTGCCACGGGGATGAGCACCTGCCACAGCACGCGGTGGTGCCCGGCGCCGTCGAGGCGGGCGGCCTCGATGATCGAGCGGTTGGCGCCGCGGAAGTAGGCGCGCATCCAGAACGTCCCGAAGGCGACCGACTGCGCGATCTGCGGCAGGGCGATCGCCCAGATCGTGTTCGTCAGGCCGACCGCCTGGAAGTCGAAGAAGAGCGGGACGACGATCGCCTCGGTCGGGATCATGATGCCGATGAGGAAGGTGTAGAAGAGCACCTGCGAGCCGCGGAACTCGAACGCGCCGAAGGCGTAGCCGGCCATGATCGACAGCACCGTCGCGCTCGTGACGACGAGGGCCGCGATGAGCACCGAGTTCGTCATGTACTCGCTGAAGCGGCCCTGCTCCCAGGCGCGGGCGAAGTTCTCCAGGTGCAGCGGGCCGCCGGTGGCGGCGTCCTGCGGGGTCTCGGGCCCGAGCGCGGTGAGGATGATCGCGACGATCGGCGTCAGCGCGAACGCGGCGAAGACGATGAGGATGACGTAGTTGCCCAGGCGCTCCCCGGTGGAGACCCTCATCGCTCGCGCTCCCCGATCCGGTTGACCGCCAGGTTGATGGCGAAGATGAGCGCGGTGAGGACGACGGCGACGGCGGCCGCCGAGCCCACGTCCCCCTCGCGGAAGGCGCGCTGGAAGACCGCCCAGCTCGGCACCGTCGTCGAGGTCCCGGGCCCGCCGCGGGTGGTGACGTAGACGAGGTCGAAGGTCTTGAGGGCGGCGATGATCGTCAGCGTGAGCGCGACGACGATCTCCGCGCGTACCGAGGGCACGGAGATGGAGAAGAAGGTGCGCACCGCGCCCGCGCCGTCGAGGGTCGCCGCCTCGTAGAGGTCCTTGGGCACGCGTGCCATGCCCGCCATGAGGAGCACGGTGACCAGTCCGGTCGACACCCATGTGCCGATGAACCCGACGGCGGGCAGCGCCCAGGTGAAGTCGCCGAGCCACCCGCGCGCGAGCGTGCCCAGCCCCACGGCCTCGAGCGCCGAGTTGAGCAGTCCGTCGGGGGCGTAGATCTGCCGCCACGCGACGGCGACGACGACCATCGCGATGACCTGCGGCAGGAAGACGACCGTGCGGAAGAACGCCAGCCCGCGCACCCGGGCGCGCACGAGCACCGCCGCGAGCACGAGCCCGATGCACAGCGGCAGGACGGCGAAGAAGAAGATGAGGACGAGCGCGTGCCAGAACGCCTCGCGCAGCTTCGGGTCGGCGACGACGTCGACGTAGTTCTCCAGGCCGACGAACGTCGCCAGGGACAGCCCGTCCCAGTCGTACAGGGAGATCTGCACGGACCGGCCCAGCGGGTAGAGCAGGAACAGCGCGTAGACCACGAAGGCCGGCGCGAGGAAGAGGTAGGGGGTCAGCCCGAAGCGCCCCCGCGCCCGCGGGCGACCCTTGCGGGCCGCCCGCGGGCGGAGAGCCTTCGGGGGCTGGGCGCTCATGTCACTCCGCCGAGGTCACGAACTCGCTGTAGTCGGTCTCGAGGGCGGCGAGCAGGCCGGCGGCGTCGAGCTGGCCGCCGAGGAACGCCTGGAGGTTCTGCCCGAGGGTCTCGCTCATCGTCGGCGTGGCCCAGTCGAGGTAGGGCACGAGCGCGCCGTCCTCGACGACCTCGCCGTAGGCGGCGTAGATGTCGGCCTGCAGGCCGCCGTCGGGCATGTGCTCCGCGGTCTCGACCACCGGCATGTTCCCGGTCTCGGCGAGCACGGCCATCGCGTCCTCGCTCGTGATGAAGTCGATGTACGCGGCGCCGACGTCCGGGTTCTCCGAGGCGGAGGTGACGGCGAAGGGGATGCCGGTGCCACCGGTGGTCACCTTGCCGGCGCCCTCCTCGACGGGCGGCGGGGCGAAGAAGCCGACGTCCTCGCCCATCGCGGCCTCGATGTCCGGGCCGAGCCAGGAACCGGCCATGAGGTAGACACCCTCACCCTCGGTGAACGACTGCCACACGGCGTCGTAGTCCGCGCCGTTGAAGCCGTCGTTGAAGTAGCCGGCCTCGACCCACGAGGCGAGCTCCTCGGCCGCGGCGAGGTTCGCGTCGGACTCCCAGCTCGCGCCCTCGTTGCCGAAGCCGAGCGAGCGGATCTCCTCGGGGTCCACGTGCGCGCCCTGGACGGGGCCGAAGATGTGCGCGGCGGGCCACTGGTCGAGGTTGCCGAGCAGCAGCGGGGCCTCGCCCGCCTCGGAGATCGTCGCGAGCTGCTCACCGAACTCGGCCCACGTCGCCGGGACCTCCAGGCCGAGCTCCTCGAGCTTGGGCTTGGAGTAGTAGATCCCGACGACCTCGCCGACCTGCGGGAGGCCGAAGACGGAGCCCTCGCCGAAGGTCACGCCGTCCTCGGAGTAGCGGGTGTTCTGCAGCACGGAGTCGGGGAAGCGCTCGGCCCAGCCGTACGCCTCGGCGTACGGGTCGAGGTTGAGCAGCTGGCCGGCGGCGACGTACTGGCTCATCTGCGAGCGCGAGTTGTTCACCTGCGTGACGTCGGGCGCGTCGTCGCCGGTGAGGGCGAGGCGCAGGGTGGTGGTGAGGTCGTCGTTGGACTGGGTCACCCGGTCGATGGTGACGTTGGGGTAGGCCTCCATGAAGGCGGCGTTGAGCTGCTCCATCTGCTCGTTCTGCCCGCCGCGGACCTCCTGGTCCCACACGACGAGCGTGACGTCGCCGAGCTCGGAGATGTCGGTGACGACCTCGTCGGCGGTGGGGGCGGAGGCGGTGTCGGTGGCGTCCTCGTCACTCGACCCGCCGCTCCCGGGGGTGCACGCGGCCAGAGCGAGCGTGGCGACGGCAGTGGTGAGGACGACGGTGCGACGACGTGTTCGTTGTGGACTCATGTGCTGATTCTCCTTCGTTGTGGGCGGTACTCCACCCGCAGGGTGAGATCTTCGTCGATTCTCGGTCAGAGATCGGACTCCAGCGCGAAGGTCGCGTCCGCGCGGCGGGTGACGCGACCGGGCCGGGCCGGCAGGACGTCGGGCAGGAACCGGTAGTGCTCGTGGAGGGCGGCGGCGGCCGGGTCGCCCTCCGCGCGGGCCGTCTCCAGGCGGGCCCACCAGTCGTGGAGGTCACCGATGCCGGGGGCGGCGAGCGAGCCGCCGAGCGCCTGGACCGCGAGCCCCGAGCACAGCGAGGCGAAGCGCAGCCGCTGGGCGAGCGGCCAGTCGAGGAGGGACCCGCGGGCGAAGGCGGCGAGGAAGACGTCGCCGGCCCCCGTCGGGTCGACCGCGTCGACGTCGAGCGCGGGGACGTGGCACTCCTCACCCGTCGCGGAGTCGAGCGCGATCGCGCCCTCG
>NZ_VDFS01000059.1:48277-48683 GCF_006151955.1 Georgenia sp. 311
GCCTCGGCGGCGTTGGGCAGGAACGCGTAGCAGTCCTCGAGCGCGGACAGCTTGCTGTGGTCCCACTTCTCGGTGGGGTCCCAGCCGAGGTCGGCGAAGACGCGCGCACCGGCGGCGGCGGCGCGGCGCCACCAGCGCTCCTCGGCACGCTCGTCGTCGAGGTCGATGATGACGGCGCGCGCGGGGGGCGGGTCGCCGATGAGCTCGTCGTAGCCGAGGGTCAGCGGGTGGCCGTGGGTGATCATCGACCGGTCTCCCCCGTAGGCGAGGGAGACGGTGACCGAGGTGTGCTGGGGCAGCCGGACCGAGCGGGACAGGTCGATCGCCTCGTCGGCGAGGATCTCCCAGCACCAGCGGGCGTAGACGTCGTCACCGAAGCCGGTGGCCAGGCCGGTCGCCAGGCCGA
>NZ_VDFS01000059.1:48971-72747 GCF_006151955.1 Georgenia sp. 311
GGCTGGCGGCGACCGCGAGGTTGGCGATGCCGCCGGGCAGGGAGCCCATGCCGCTGGCCCACACCTCCGTGCCGGGGCGCGGCACGGACGGGAGCCCGGAGAAGACGATGTCGAGGAAGAGCGGCCCGGAGAGGAAGACGTCGAGGACGTCGACCTCCGGCTGCTGGGCAGCGGCCTCCTGGACCGGAGCCTCCTGGACACCCGGCTCGTGGGTCACACCGTGCTCCTCTCGGTCGCGGACGGCTCCGTCCGCGGGCATGCTGCGCGATCCATGTTCTGACATTCTATGCACACTAGTGCCCGGTCCTGCGCGGTTCTGATAGCGTCGCTGGCGTGTTGACGACGACCCGGCGGGACGCGATCCTCGCCGAGCTGCGCGACCACGGCGAGGTCGCCGTCGCACATCTTGCCGAACGTTTCGGGGTCAGCACCTCGACCATCCGCCGCGACCTCGACCTCCTCAGCCGCCAGGGCCGCCTCCAGCGGGTCCGCGGCGGCGGCGCCGTCGAGCCGGACGCCCGCCCCTTCGAGCTCGTCGCCGGTGACCGCACCGCGGGCCGCGAGCGCCTCGGCGCCCTCGCGGCGCGGCTCGTCGCCGACAACGACGTCGTCGTCCTCGACATCGGCACGACCGTCGCGCAGGTCGCCCGCCACCTGCGCGGGCGGCGGGTCACCGTCGTCACCGCCTCGCTCGCCGTCGTCGACGTCCTGCGCGACGACCCCGTCGTCGAGCTCGTCGTCCTCGGCGGCGTGCTGCGCCGCTCCTACCTCTCCCTCGTCGGCGCCCTGCCCGAGCAGGCGCTCAGCCAGATCACCGCCGACGTCGCCTTCCTCGGCACGAGCGGCGTGCGCGACGACGGCGCCGTCCTCGACTCCACGAGCATCGAGGTGCCGGTCAAGCGCGCGATCGTCGCCGCGTCCGAGCGCCGCGTCCTCGTCGCCGACGACGACAAGTTCCCCGGCTCCGGGCTGCTCGCCGCCTTCGGCCCGGAGGACGTCGACACCCTCGTCACCAGTCCCGAGTCGAGCTCACCCGGGCTCGACGTCCTGAGATCCCGCGGCACGGAGGTCATCACCGAGTGAAGCTCACCGTCATCGGGGGAGGCGGTTTCCGCGTCCCCCAGATCTTCCAGGCGCTCTCGGCCGGCGACGCGCGGCTGCGCGTCGAGGAGCTGTGGCTCCACGACGTCTCCGCCGAACGGCTCGACGTCATCGGCCGCGTCCTGGAGCAGCTGGCCGGCGAGCTCCCCCGACCGCCCCGGGTGCACACGACCACCGACCTCGACGCCGCGCTGCGCGACGCCGACTTCGTCTTCTCCGCGATCCGCGTCGGCGGGTCGGCGGGGCGGATCACCGACGAGCGCACCGCGCTACGCCTCGGCGTGCTCGGGCAGGAGACCGTCGGGCCCGGCGGCCTGGCCTACGCGCTGCGCACCGTGCCCCACGCGCTGCGGCTCGCCGAGCGCATCGCCGCGCAGGCGCCGCGGGCCTGGACGATCAACTTCACCAACCCGGCGGGCATCCTCACCGAGGCGATGCGCACCGTGCTCGGCGAGCGTGTCGTGAGCATCTGCGACACCCCCATCGGGCTCATGCGCCGCGCCGCCACCGGCGTCGGGCGCGACCCGCGCACCGTGGACTTCGACTACGTCGGTCTCAACCACCTCGGCTGGCTGCGCACGCTCGTCGTCGACGGACGCGACGTCCTGCCCGAGCTCCTCGCCTCCGACGAGCGGCTCGACGCCATCGAGGAGGCGCGCCTCTTCGGCTTCGAGTGGGTGCGCGCGCTCGGCGCGATCCCCAACGAGTACCTCTTCTACTACTACCTCCACCGCGAGGCGATGGCCCGCCTCACCGGCGACGAGCCCACCCGCGGGGAGTACCTCGACGCCCAGCAGTCCCGCTTCTACGCTCGGGCCGCCGCCGCCCCCGAGCATGCCCTCGAGCTGTGGGACGCCACCCGCCACGAGCGCGAGTCGACGTACATGAACGAGTCGCGCCCGCCGCAGGAGCGCCACGGCCGGCGCGCCGAGGACGTCGAGGGCGGCGGGTACCAGGAGGTCGCGCTCGACCTCATGACCGCGCTGGCCACCGGCGAGGCCGCGACGATGATCCTCGGCGTCGGCAACGACGCGCGCGGCGACGGCAGCCTCCTCGTCCCCCAGCTCACCCCCGGCGCCGTCGTCGAGGTGCCGTGCACGGTGGACCGCGATGGCGTGCACCCCCGCGCCATCGCCCCGCTCGACGGCGAGATGGCCGGGCTCATCACGACCGTCAAGGCGAGCGAGCAGCTCGTCCTCGCGGCGCTGGAGCAGGGGTCGCGCGAGCTCGCCTGGCGGGCGTTCGCCAACCACCCGCTCGTCGACTCGATCGCCGTCGCCCGGCAGCTGGTCGAGGACTACTGCGCCGCCATGCCCGACGTCGCCGCCCGCCTCCACTGACCCGCCCACCCGCCGAGCGCGATCGAGCGTCCGACCGCGGGCGGGGACTTACCCAACTAGCCCTCTGGGACGCCCCTCAGCACCCCCGGACACCCCGCGCACGAGGCGGCCGGCCCACAAAAGGGCGTCCCAGAGGACAGACGGGGTGAGGGGCCACCGGCGTCCGGCGGAGCGCTGCGCTGCCGCGATCCCCTCTGGGACACCCTTCCGCGTCCCAGAACGGCGTTGCACAGGGCGTCCCGGGGGCACGAGGGGCGTCCCAGAGGGGGCGGGGGTTACGGCGCCGGGGTTCCCGACGTCGTCGTCCGCCCGCGCTCGACGGAGCGGGAGAGCCACAGGGAGGCGAGGAGCGCGGCGCCCCACAGGAGGAACAGCGGGTCCCACAACCAGGCGTGGCCGACCATCGCGGCGCGGTCGTAGCTGCCGGGCTCGGCCGTCAGCAGCACCGCGTTGCTCACGACGACGTTGACCCCGCCGTAGACGACGAGCCCTGCTCCGCCCGCCCAGCACAGTGCGCGCCACACGCGCGCCGGGCGCAGCCGGCCGCGCTCGACGGCCACGGGCACGAGCGCCGCCACAGCCTTCGCCAACGCGATGCCGGCCAGCCCCCAGGCCGCGGCGACCGGTTGCGAGCTGCGGAGGTCGACCGCCCACTGCCCCACGGTGTCCAGGAGCCACTCCCCGCCGGCCGCCCAGTAGGCGCTGGCAGCGGCGTGGACGAGCCCGACGGCGCACGCAACCCACAACCACGCGCGCGCCGTCCGGTCGGATGAGGACACGGCACGAGCCTGCCCCGCGCGCCCGCCACGCGCCAGGCCTGCGCGCAGGATCCAGCGCTCGGCGTGGGGGCGACGGAGGGCGGCACAGGCGCTCATGCGCACCCGCGCGTCGTTCGCGAGGACTGACCACGATATGAGACGCTTGTCGGGAAGCTGACGGCACCGGCGTCTCAGTGATGGCGGCACCGTCGACGTCTCCGGCCTGTCCGGCCGGGTCACCGAAGGGAAGTGGTACCACCATGCACACAACCATGCTCGGCGAGGACTTCGCACGGAGCATGAACGTCCCGCTGGCCGACTTCGTCTACCTCCAGCGACAGCCGGCCAGCCTCCCGCGACGTCGCGGCCGCAGGCTCCACCGCCTGCTCCGGGTCCGCACCGGGGGCCCGCACAGCGCGAGGCGCGAGGCAGCCCTCCGCACTCGCTGACCGTTCAGGGCCAGGCGCCGGCGGAAGGCCTCCGGCGCCCGGCCCCTCACCGTCCTCCCCGAGCGACAGTGACCATCTCCCACGGGCGACGTCGGACTCCTCCACGAGCGACCCGGAACGGGACGAAAAAGGCATGACACTCCCGGCGACCTGCTGCCACGCTTCTCGAATGGCCGTCCCACAGACGCACTAGCAGACCCCGTCGCCGCAGGGATCACGACGACGAGGTCACGATCCCAGCGTCCCCCAGCGGAGCCATGCCGTCAGCCCGACGGCCCACACATCCACACCTTTCAGGGGAGAGTCATGTCGTCCATCATGCTCGGCGACCTGTCTGCCAGCAGCATGGGAATGTCGTTGGCGGACTACGTCCACCTCCAGCGCCGCCCGGCCACCCGCGTCCTGCGGGCCCGTCACGGACGCTGGGCGGGAGTCGCTCCGCGCGCGGCCGTCCGCAACGTGTCACTGCCGCGCGAATGAGGCCCCGCGCCCACCAAGGCCCGGCACGCTGAGGCGTGCCGGGCCCTTCGTCTGTCCCCGCCCCCTCCCCCGCACCTTCTCCCCGCCGAGCGCTGGATCGGGCGCGTGAGTGTGCAGGATCCAGCGCTCGACGCGGGAGGGGGCGTGCGAGATCCAGCGCTCGACGCGGGAGGGCAGGGGGGTCAGGAGGGTGAGGGGGGTTCGGACGGGGGCGGGAGGGCGGCGGTGAGGCGGCGGGCGAAGCGGGCGAGGAGGTCGGTGACCTCGGGGGTCGCGGACACGGTCCACGCGACGTCGAGCGGGATCCAGCCCGGGCCGTAGAGGAGGTCGGCCAGCGAGGGGCCGCCGACCGGCCAGTCGCTGCCGCCGCTGTCGTTCGCCGTCGCGCCCCTCGCCCACACCCCGAAGGCGCGGCGCGTCTCCTCGAGCGGTTGGTCGAGGTGAATCACAGCCTCGAGCGGATAGCTCGCCTCGGTGTCGGAGACGAAGACCATCTCGGTGGCGTCCTCCACGGGGAGCTCACGGGCTGTGAACCTGGCCCCCGTGCGCAGCAGGCGGGACATGCGGTCCAGCCGGAAGGTGCGCCAACCGGCGCGGTCGACGTCCCAGCACACGAGGTACCAGCGCGGGCCGTTGGACACGAGGGTGTGGGGCTCCACGTTCCGCGTGCTCTCGACGTCGAGCCCCGAGACGTAGGCGAAGCGCACCCGCTCGTGGTCGCGGCACGCGAGGGCGAGCTCGGCGATGAGGTCCGGGTCCACGCTCATCCCCCGGCCCCCGGCAGCGACCGCGTACTCCTGGAGCGCGGAGACCCGGCGACGCAGGTGGGCCGGCAGCATCTGCTCGAGCTTGACGAGCGCGCTCAGCGCCGTGTGCTCCCCCAGGCCCTGGACCGCCGCGACGCGCAGGCCGACGGCGATCGCCACGGCCTCGTCGTCGTCGAGCAGGAGCGGGGGCAGCCGGGTGCCCGCGGCGAGCTGGTACCCGCCGTCGACCCCGGGCCGGGCGTGGACCTCGTAGCCGAGCTCGCGGAGCCGGTCGATGTCGCGGCGCAGCGTGCGGTCGCTGACGCCGAGGCGTTCGCGCAGCTCCCTGCCCGGCCAGGACCGGTGGGTCTGGAGGAGGGACAGCAGGCGCAGCGCCCTCGTCGTCGGATCGGACATGCCACGCAAACTACGCCGAGATGCGGCCAGGATCTGTCCGCATCGGTTCCTAGGGTCCCTCCCATGACTCCGATCATCAGCACACGGGGACTCACCAAGACCTTCCGCCGCAAGGGCGGCGAGGAGGTCGTCGCGGTCAGCGACCTCACCATGGACATCGACGCCGGCTCGCTCACGGCCTTCCTCGGCCCCAACGGCGCCGGCAAGTCGACCTCCCTGCGCATGCTCACCACCCTCCTGCCCCCGACGAGCGGGGAGGCGACCGTCTGCGGGCACGACATCGCCCGCGCGCCCGGCGCGGTGCGGCGGTCCATCGGCTACATCGGGCAGAAGAACGGGGCGGGCCAGTACTACCGGCTGCGCGACGAGCTCGTCTCCCAGGGCGCCTTCTACGGCCTGGGCCGCGTCGAACGACGCCGGCGCGCGGACGAGCTCATCGAGATCCTCGACCTCGGGGAGCTCACCGGCCGCACGACCATGACCCTGTCCGGTGGACAGCGGCGGCGCGTGGACATCGCCCTCGGCCTCGTCCCCGCCCCGCAGCTCCTCTTCCTCGACGAGCCGTCCACCGGCCTGGACCCGCAGTCCCGCGCCCACCTGTGGGACCACATCCTCACCCTGCGCGAGCGGTACGGGATGACGCTCCTGCTCACCACCCACTACCTCGACGAGGCGGACCGCTTCGCCGAACGCGTCATGGTGGTCGACAACGGCCGCCTCATCGCCGACGACACCGCCGCCCGGCTCAAGGCCGACCTCGCCGGGGACCGGGTCGTCCTCGTCCTCACCGGCGACTCCCCCGACGACGGCGTGCTCGGCATCGTGCGCCGCGTCTCCGCCCGCCCCGACGACGTCGAGCACGCCCTCGTCGCGGAGACGGACGGGACGGCGGTTCGCTACTCCGTCGTCGTCGACCACGGGGACCGGGTGCTGCCCGGCCTGCTCGCCGCGCTCGCCGCCGACGGGCACGACGTCCGGGCCGCCGAGCTCCACCAGCCCACGCTCGACGACGTCTTCCTCGGGCTCACCGGCCGCAGCCTGCGCGAGGAGCAGGCGACCGCCACCGGCGACCCCACCCCGTCCCCCGCCCTCACCGGAGGTGTGGCATGAGCACCACGAGCATCGTCCGCGACACCGGCAACGTCCTCGTCCGCGAGCTGTGGCCGGTCCTGCGCGACCCGTTCAGCGTGATCTTCTCCCTGCTCCAGCCGCTCGTCTTCCTCGCCTTCTTCGGCCCGCTCCTCTCCGGGACGACCGGCCTCCCGCTCGCCGAGTCCTTCCAGTGGTTCGTGCCGGGCATCATCGTCATGAGCACCCTGTTCGGCACGGCGATGGCCGGCTCCAACCTCCTGTTCGAGCTCCAGTCCGGCTCCCACGAGAGGATGCTCGTCACGCCGGTGGCCCGCCCCGCGTTCATGGTCGGCCGCGCGCTGAAGGAGATGGTGCCGCTGTCCGTCCAGGCGGTGATCATCACGCTCGTCGCCGCCGCGTTCGGATTCCGGCCCAACGTGCCCGGGATGGCGCTCGGGCTCGTGCTGCTCGCCGTGCTCGGGATCGGGCTCGGCGCCCTGAGCTACTCACTCGGGATCGCCGCGCGCGAGCGGGACTGGATGTTCTGGGCGGTCCAGCAGGCGCTGATCTTCCCGCTCATGATCCTGTCGGGGATGCTCCTGCCGATGGAGTCCGCGCCACGGTGGATGCAGGTGCTCGGCCAGGTGAACCCGCTCACCTACGTCGTCGGGGCGGAGCGGGCGCTGTTCAACGGGCAGCTCGGGGAGCCGGCCGTGTGGCAGGGCGCGCTGGCCGCCGTCGTCCTCGCGGCGCTCGGGCTCACGCTGGGCATCCGGATGATCCGCCGGAGCATCTGAGTGTCGGCGGGCGCGGTTACCGTAGTGAGGTGCAGCTGAACGAGAGCGACGCCCGGGCCCTGGTCCGGCTCTCGCTCCCCTCCGACGTCGCGCTGCGCAGGCTGGTCGACCCCGGCACGGTCGGCCGCGGCCTGGAGTACGCGCGGCGCGGCATGGTCCAGCGGATGCACGTCGACCCCGACCAGCGCGCCCTGTTCGCCACCGTGCGCGGCAGCGGCCCGCTGCCCTACCAGACCTTCGTCCTCGTCACCGGCGAGGAGCAGGTCCAGCTCCACTGCACCTGCCCCGTCCGCCTCGACTGCAAGCACGCGGTCGCCACCGTCGTCGCGGCCCGCGAGGCCGCCGGCGGCGGGGGCACCGCGGACTGGGAGCGGGCCCTCACCGGCGCCGTCGGCGACGCCGAGGAGGAGACCGGCGAGCCGCTCGGGCTGCAGCTCGAGAAGGTCGTCGGCAAGGGGTCCGCGGCGGGCGGGAACCGCACCGCCGCGCGGGTCCGGCTCGTCCCGGTCGTCCGGGGCGTGCGGGACACGTGGGTGCGCACCGGCGTCACGTGGGCCAACGTCCGCTGGTCGTGGGGCCGCTTCGCCCCGGCGCACGTCGAGGCGCTGCGCGCGCTCGTCGCCTCCCACCCCACCTACGCCAAGCACGTCTACCTCGACGAGCTCGGCTCGGCGGTGTGGGCGCTGCTGCGCCAGGCCGTCGAGGCCGGGATCGCCCTCGTCCCCCACCGCGGGATCGGCGGGGAGGTGCACCTCAGCACCACCCCCGCCGAGATCACCCTCGACGTCGCCGCCCACCCTGTCCTCGACGGTGTGCGCGTGTCCCCCACGGTCACCGTCGGCGGGCGCACGGTCGGCGCGCACGCCGTCGCGTTCGTCGGCCACCCGGTCCACGGCGTCGCGGTGCACGACGACGGCCTGCTCCTCGCCCCGCTCGCGCGCCCGCTGCCCGCCGGGGCCTCCGAGCTCGTCACCGGCGCGCCGCTCCACATCCCGCACGACGGCGTCGAGCGCTTCCGCCGCGACTACTACCCGCGGCTGCGGCGACTGCTGCCGGTGCGTTCCTCCGACGGCGCCGTCGACCTGCCCGACGTCCTCGCCCCGGTGCTCGCCCTGGACCTCACCCACGAGCCGGGGTTCGTCGTCCGGCTCGCCTGGTCCTTCCGCTACCGCACCGCCGAGGGCAGCACCGACGTCCCCGTCGGCACCCCGGTCGAGGTCGACGCCGTGCCCGCCGGCTGGGTGCGCGACGTGCCGCGCGAGACGCGCCTGCTCGAGGAGCTCGTCCTGCCGGCTGGGTACCCGCAGCTGGGCGCCACCCCGCCCGCCCGCGGCCCGGTCCCCTCCGCCGAGCTCGCCGGCGTCGCCGCGGCGCGCTTCACCACCGACGGCCTGGCGCTGCTGCGGGCCGAGAACCCCGCCCTCGTCGTCGAGGTCCACGGCGACGTGCCGGACTACCGGCGGACCGACGTCGCCCCCACGATCCGCCTGGCCGCCACCGACGCCCCCGGCGGTGACTGGTTCGACCTCGAGGTGGCCGTCGAGGTCGACGGCGAGCCCGTACCCTTCGGCCACCTGTTCCGCGCGCTCGCCACCGGTGAGGCCTTCCTCTTCCTGCCCTCCGGCGTCTACGTCAGCCTCGACCGGCCCGAGCTCGACCAGCTCCGCGCGCTCATCACCGAGGCCGGCGGTCTGCACGACGAGGAGTCCGGCACGCTGCGGGTCACCGCCTACCAGGCCGACCTGTGGGAGGAGCTGCGCACCCTCGGTGTGGTCGACGCGCAGAGCGAGCGCTGGCGCCGCACGGTCGAGGCGCTCGTCTCCGGCCCGCCGCCCGGGGAGGTCCCCGTGCCCGCCGGCCTGCGCGCGGAGCTGCGGTCCTACCAGCGCGAGGGGTTCGAGTGGCTCGCCACCCTGTGGGACGCCGGGCTCGGCGGGATCCTCGCCGACGACATGGGCCTGGGCAAGACCCTGCAGACCCTCGCCGTCGTCCAGCGGGCCAAGGAGACCGGCCGGCTCACCGCCCCGGTCCTCGTCGTCGCGCCCACGTCCGTCGTCGGCGGCTGGGCGGGCGAGGCGGCCCGGTTCACCCCCGACCTGGTCGTGCGCACCGTCGAGCAGACGGCGAAGAAGGCCGGGGTGCCGCTCGCGGACCACGTGGCCGGGGCCGACGTCGTCGTCACGTCCTACGCGCTGCTGCGGATCGACTTCGCCTCCTACGACGCGCTCGACTGGTCCGCGCTCGTCCTCGACGAGGCCCAGTTCGTCAAGAACCACCAGGCCAAGACGCACGTGGCCGCACGGCGGCTCGACGCCCCGGTCAAGCTCGCGATCTCCGGCACACCGCTGGAGAACAGCCTCATGGACCTGTGGGCGCTGCTCTCCGTCACGGCGCCGGGCCTGTTCCCCGACCCGCGGGTCTTCGCCGAGCAGTACCGGGTGCCGATCGAGCGGGACAAGGACGACGCCGCGCTCGACCGGCTGCGCCGCCGCACCCGTCCCTTCGTCCGGCGGCGCACGAAGGAGGAGGTCGCCACCGAGCTGCCGCCCAAGCAGGAGCAGGTGCTCACCGTCCCGCTCACCCCGCGGCACCGCAAGATCTACGACACCCACCTCGCCCGCGAGCGCCGCAAGATCCTCGGGCTGGTCGAGGACCTCGACAAGAACCGGTTCACCATCTTCCGGTCCCTCACGCTGCTGCGCCGGCTCGCGCTCGCCCCCGGACTCGTCGACCCGGAGTACGAGGCGGTGGGCTCGAGCAAGGCCGAGGCGTTCCTCGAGCTGCTCGACGAGGTGGTCGCCGAGGGGCACCGCGCGCTCGTGTTCAGCCAGTTCACCGGCTACCTCGCGCTCGTGCGCGAGCGGCTCGAGCAGCAGGGCGTGGACTACTGCTACCTCGACGGGAGCACGCAGCACCGCGCCGCCCGGGTACGGGAGTTCAAGGAGGGGCAGGCGCCCGTCTTCCTCATCAGCCTCAAGGCGGGCGGGTTCGGGCTCAACCTCACCGAGGCCGACTACTGCTTCATGCTCGACCCGTGGTGGAACCCGGCGGTCGAGGCGCAGGCGATCGACCGCACGCACCGCATCGGCCAGGACCGCGCCGTCATGGTCTACCGGATGGTGGCCGAGGGGACGATCGAGGAGAAGGTCATGGCCCTCGCCGACCGCAAGCGCGAGCTGTTCGACCGGGTGCTCGCCGGGGGCGGCGCCGCGACGTCCGCGCCGCTGAGCGCGGAGGACATCCGCGAGCTGCTCACCGACTGACCGGCCGGCCTGATGACCGGCGTGGTCAGGCGAGGTCGGCGGAGTGGAGCCGCGGCGGGATGTGGGCGCCGTGACCGGCGGCGTGCAGCTGCTCGCGGACCTTCTCGGCGGCGGCGTCGAGCTCCTCGGCCGGCACGTCGGTGCGCGCGGGGTCGAAGCGCAGCGAGGACTCGTCCCACGCGGGCAGGACGTGCAGGTGCAGGTGGGGCACCTCGAAGCCGGCGACGAGCAGCGCGGCCCGCGGCGCGCCCCACGCCGCCTGCTGCGCCCGGCCGATCGCCTTGGCGACGGCGGTGAGGTGGGCGAGCAGCTCGTCCGAGGCCTCGGTGAGCTGCTCCACCTCCGCCCGCGGGACGACGAGCATGTGCCCGTCGGTGATGGGCGCGATGGTCGAGAAGGCGACGCACTCGTCGTCCGCCCAGACGAACCGGCCCGGGATCTCCCCGGCGATGATCTTGGTGAAGACGGTGCTCATGACGCCCAGGGTAGCCACGTACGATGCTGGGCGACACGGAGGGACGGCATGCCACCACAGGACCAGCAGGTCTCGACGCGGACCGCGGCGGAGGCCTGGGAGGAGCTGTTCCGGGCGCAGGTGACGCTCATGCGCCGCTTCGAGGCCGGCGACGACTTCGCCCCGCTCACCTCCCGCGAGTACGACGTGCTGTTCCAGCTCAGCCGCGGTGAGGGCAGCGCCATGCGGATGCGTGAGCTCACCGAGCTCATCCTCCTGTCGCAGCCGAGCCTGTCGCGGATGGTCGACCGCCTGAGCGCGCGGGGACTCGTCGAGCGCCGCGCGGCGCCCGACGACGGCCGCGGCGTCGTCGTCGCCCTCACCGAGGAGGGTGCGCGGCTGCAGCGGGAGATCGGGCGCGCCCACGTCCGCTCGATCCGCCGGTACGTCGGCGGCGCGCTCGACGAGGACGAGCTGCGCACCCTGCAGCACCTCGCCCACAAGCTCCGCACCGCCCAGCGCACCCTGTAACCGGGCGCCCCGCACTCCCCCCTCCCAACCCCCCTCTGGGACGCCCCTTGCGTCCCGGGGACGCCCGGTGCGACGCCGCGGACGGACGCGAAAGGGTGTCCCAGAGGCAGGAGCGGGTGCGGCTCCAGGGTCCGCCGGTCGGCCCGCGACCCGCCGGCCCTCTCGGTCCTCCCTGTCGACGTCGTCCTCTGGGACGCCCTTTTGCGGGCTCCGGGCCTCGTGCACGGGGTGTCCGCGGGCGCTGAGGGGTGTCCCAGAGGGGGTGGGGCGCCGCCGTCGACGTCGTCCTCTGGGACGCCCTTTTGCGGGCTCCGGGCCTCGCGCACGGGGTGTCCGCGGGCGCTGAGGGGTGTCCCAGAGATCTCGGGGGTTAGCGGGTGATCCAGACGGCGGCGACGGCGGGGTCGCCGAGCTCGACCCGGGCGGGCTGCGTCTCCCCGGGCTGGGTGACGGCGAAGAGCGTGGTGCCGACGTACGGGCGGGTCTCGAGGACCTCGACGTGGGCGTCGAGGTTCATCCCGACGTCGGCGAGGTGGCGCAGCACCTGCGGCTCCGCGTCGGAGATCCGCACGATGCGACCACCCTCGCCGGCGGGTGCCTCGCCCAGCGGCCGGGTGGGCGGCAGGGAGACCTCGCCGGACGCGCTGGGGATCGGGTCGCCGTGCGGGTCGCGGACGGGGTGCCCGAGCAGCGCGTCGACCCGCTCGATGAGCAGGTCCGACACGGCGTGCTCGAGGACCTCGGCCTCGTCGTGCACCTCGTCCCACTCATACCCCAGGTGCTCGACGAGGAGCGTCTCGATGAGGCGGTGCCGGCGGACCATCGCCAGCGCCGCCTCTCGCCCGCGGCCGGTGAGCGAGATGCCGCCGTAGCGCTCGTGGTGGACCAGGCCCTCGTCGGCCAGGCGCCGGACGGTCTCCGAGGCGGTCGACGGCGAGACACCCATCCGGGCGGCGAGCGCGCTCACGCTCGTCGCCGGACCGCCCCACTCGACGGCGGCGTAGATGGCCTTGAGGTAGTCCTGGGAGACGTTCGAGGTGGGCAGCCGGGTGCCCGCGTCGCCGGTCACAGGATCAGCATCCACTGGTCCCAGAAGACGATCCCGATGAGGAGGAGGACGACGGCGTACCAGACGCCGATGACCAGGCCGCGGTCCTGCACGAGGAAGCGGCGCAGGCCCTCCGGGGCGGGCAGGTGGCCCGCCTGGAAGCCGCGCGCCAGGACGTTGACGACGATCGGGATCGTCACCGTCCAGACGACGAGGCAGTAGGGGCACAGGGCGTGCAGCTCGGTGAACGCCTGGTACTGGAACCAGGTGATCCACACGCCGGCGAGCACCGAGCCCACCATGAGCGCCGCCCAGTAGAACCGGGGCAGGCGTCCGCCACCGAGGAGGATGAGCCCGGTGGCGGTGAGGACGGTGAAGGCCATCGTCCCGAGGATCGCGTTCGGCGGGCCGAGCACCGAGGCCTGCCAGGACAGGACGAACTTGCCGCAGCCGATGATCGGGTTGATGTCGCAGGCGAGCGCGGCGCCGGGGTCCCGCAGGAGGGTCTGCTGGGACAGGATGAGCATGACCGAGGCCCACGCGCCGAGCGCGCCGCCGACGGTGAGCAGCCAGCCGAGGCCACGGGGTGCGCCCCCGGCGAGCTGGTGCTCGGTCGGCCGGGTGCGGTCGAGCCGCGCGAGCGCCTCCTCCTCGGCGAGGAGCTCGTCGTCGTCGAGGTCGTCCCCGCCGCTCGTCACCGGCTGCGTGCTCATCTGCGCTCCGTTCCCGTCGGGTCCTCGGTGGATACCCGGGCCCCAGTATCCCCGCCCGTCGCCGCCGCGTCAGCAGCCACCGGGAAGCGGTACCAGCGGCCGAGCTCGACGCCGCCCTCGGTGTCGATGCTGATGACGCGGTAGTCCAGCGGTCGTCCGCTCGCGGCGTCCACCCGCAGCACCGTCATCTCGGCGGTGCCGTTGAGCGGGCCGATGGTCGTGCCCCCGGAGGCGCCCGCGGAGCTCGCGCTCACGTACCGCGTGCCGGCGCCGTGGACCTCCGGGCCCTGCCGCCGGTGCCAGTGCCCGGACAGCGCGAGCTGCGCGCAGCCGTCGTCCAGCGAGGGCAACGCGGCGCGCGGGTTGTGGACGAGCAGGAGGTCGACGCCGCCCGTGTCGCACGCGGTCCGGGCGAGCCGGTCGGCCATCTCGGTGACGCTCTCCTCGCGCTCGGGCTGGGTGCCCTCGCCGATCGAGGTGAGGGTCGGGTCGGTGTCGCCGAGCAGGCTCACCCCCGCGACGTCGACGACGTCCCCGCCGAGCACGGTGTACCCGGCGGAGCGCATCTGCTCGGCCGTCGTCACCGAGTCGTGGTTGCCGGTGGACACGACGATCGGCGCCTCCTCCAGGACGGCGTCGGCGAAGGCGTTGACGCAGTAGGACTCCACCGACGTCCCGCTCATCACGGTGTCCCCGGTGTCGAGCACGGCCTGGGCGCCGCTGAGCCGGACCGCGGCCGCGATGACCGACGCCATCCCGACGTTGCAGTGGAGGTCGCTCACCTGGAGGAAGGTCACCGGCTCCACCCGGGCGGGGGTGGCGGTCGGATCCGGGGTCGGCGAGGGCCTCGCGTCGGACTCGTCCATGGGGACGACGGTGGCCTCGTCCGTGGCAGTGGCGGTGGGCGCGGCGGTGGCGCCGTCCTGCGGCTCGGCGGCCGAGGGCCCGTCCACGGGCTCCTCGCCGTCGGTCGCGGGCTCGCCGTCCGCCGCGCCGGCGGGGGCCGGGTCGAGGATCGGGATGCCGGGCGGGCGCACCGGCGCCCGGTCCGCGGCGTAGGCCGCCTCGAGGTTGGCGGTGACCGTGTCGTAGAACGCCTCGTTCTCCTCGTAGGCGTCGACGAGGTAGCCGCCGTAGGTGTCGAGGAGCTGGGCGATGCGCCCGGTCATCCGCAGGTCCTCCATCGGTGTCCCGGCCAGCGCGCGGATCGTCGTGCCCTCGGCCGGGCGGTCGGTGATCGCGCGGACGGTCGGCACCGCCGCGAGCGTGAGGACGAGGACGCCGGCCAGCGGCACGACGCCCGGGCGCCGCGCCGCGATGGCGAGGTCCTTGCGCAGCAGGCCGCCGGAGGCGAGCCGCCCGCCGGCGATGACGACGAGGAGGACCGTCCACGCGAGCACGGTGCGGCCCACGGCGTCGCGCACGAGCGCGTGGGCGGCGTCGGCGACGACGGCGTTCGGGTGGGAGACCACCTGGGCGTAGGCGGACAGGTCGCCGGCCAGGCCGGTCACCGGGTTGGCGGGGACGGCGGCGAGCTCGGCGGGGATCTCCTGGACGACCACCTCCACCCCGAGGGGCCAGGGCAGCGGGGAGTCCAGGTGGACCGACCCGAGCGGCCCGAGGTCGAGGGCGACCTCGTCCTGCGTCGTGATCTCCCAGTGCGCCGCGTGCGGGCCCAGGGAGGAGTCGGCGGAGGCGGTGAGGACGCCGAACGCCGCGGCGGCGACGAACGTCACGACGAGCGCGAGGCTCGTGCGGATGACGCGTCGCGTCGTCGTGGTCTGGCGGTGCCACCAGGGCCACCGGCGGCCGTCGGCCCGCGTCTCGTCGTCGTGCTCCATCGCCGCCATTGTCTCCCCAGCCGGCAGTTCGCGTGACGGCGGCCTCAGGATGTGGTTGTTTTGCTGCCGGACACGCGAGCGCAGGGAGCGAGCATGGGTGACGAGATCTCCGGGACGACCTTCACCCGGTCGGACCACGCCCTGTACCGGGCGAAGATCCGCCGCTGCCTCGACACGCTCGAGGCGATGCTCGACGCGAAGGTCTTCCTCGAGGACGAGTGGCGCACCGGGCTGGAGATCGAGCTCAACCTCATCGACTCCGAGATGCGCCCGTTCTACGGCAACACCGAGGTCCTCGACCGCATCTCCGACCCGCTCTACCAGACCGAGCTCGGCAAGTTCACCATCGAGCTCAACGTCGAGCCGCGGCAGATCGGCGGGCAGTCCCTCGCCCAGCTGGAGAGCGCGCTGCGCCGCAACCTCAACCGCGCCCGGGACCGGGCCGGGGACGCGGGCGCCGACCTCGTCATGGTCGGGATCCTGCCCACCCTGCCCGCCCCGCCCGCGGGCCGCGCCTGGTTCACCGACAGCGACCGGTACCGCGCGCTGGACGAGTCGATCATGAGCGCGCGCCGCGAGGACATCACGCTGCGCATCAGCGGCAAGGAGCCGCTCTCGCTCACCCTCGACTCCATCGTCGCGGAGGCCGCGTGCACCTCCACCCAGTTCCACCTCCAGGTCTCCCCCGACCGGTACGCCGCCTACTGGAACGCCGCCCAGCTCATCGCCGGCCCGCAGCTCGCGCTCGGCGCGAACTCCCCGTTCCTCTTCGGCCACCACCTCCAGGCCGAGACCCGCGTGGAGACCTTCCTCCAGTCGACCGACACCCGCTCGGTCGAGCTGCGCAACCAGGGCGTCCGCCCCCGCGTCTTCTTCGGCGACCGCTGGATCACGTCCATCTTCGACCTCTTCGAGGAGAACGTGCGCTACTTCCCCGCGCTGCTCCCGGTGAGCAGCGACGAGGACCCGGCCGAGGTGCTCGCCGCGGGCGGCACGCCGTCGCTGGCCGAGCTGCGGCTGCACAACGGGACCATCTACCGCTGGAACCGGCCGGTCTACGACGTGCAGGACGGGCGTCCCCACCTGCGCGTGGAGAACCGGGTGCTGCCCGCCGGGCCGAGCGTCGTCGACACCCTCGCCAACGCGGCGTTCTTCTACGGGGTCGTCGTCGAGCTCGTGGCCGACGAGCGTCCGCTGTGGTCGCGCATGTCCTTCGACGCCGCCCGGGAGAACTTCCGCGCCGCGGCCCGCGACGGCATCCACGCCCGGCTCTACTGGCCCGAGCTCGGGGAGGTCGGGGCCGACGAGGTCGTCCTCGGGACGCTGCTGCCGATCGCCGCCGCCGGCCTCGAGCGTCTCGGCGTGGGCGGCGAGCTCGCCGGGCGGGCGCTGGACATCATCGAGGCGCGGGCCAGGTTGCGTCGCAACGGCGCGACCTGGCAGGTGGCCGCGGTCCAGGGCCACGAGGCGCGCGGGCACGACCGCAAGGAGTCCCTGCACCTCATGCTGCGGGACTACGTGCAGGTGATGCACGGCAACGAGCCCGTGCACACCTGGCCCGTCCCCTAGCGAGGGAGGGCAGAGCGGCGGCACCCCCGCCCGGGCGCCGCCGCGGCTCAGCCCTCGAGCGACTCGAGGAAGGCGTGCAGCTCGTCGTAGGCGCCGAGCAGGCGCGTGGCCCGTCCGCGCAGACCCGCGTAGACCTCGCGGGCGTCCGCCGGGACCTCGATCGGGTCGGCGACGTCCCCGGCCGGGCTGAGCAGCTCCAGGCCGGCCGCGAGGGACTCGACCTGGCCGGTCGCGTGGAGGGCGAGGATCGCCGAGCCGAGCGCCGAGCCCTCGGCGTCGTCGGTCGGCACGAGCGGGCGCCCGATGGTCGCGGCCATGATCTGGCGCCACAGCGGGGCACGGAACACCCCGCCCGTGCAGCGGACCTCGGTCACCGGCGTGACGTCGTCGAGGACGTCGACGATGCTCGCCATCTGGAGGGCCACGCCCTCGATCGCGGCGCGGATGAAGTGCCCGCGGCCGTGCGCGTGGCGCACGCCGAGGAAGGCGCCGGTGAGGTCCGGGTCCCACAGCGGTGCCCGCTCGCCGAGGAGGTAGGGCAGCATGACGAGCCCGTCGCTGCCGCAGGCGACGGCCTCGGCCATCGCGAGCACCTGGCTGTCGCGCTCCGGGCCGGCCGGGATGTCCGGGGCGTAGACGTCGCCCGCCCAGCGGGCCACCACTCCCCCGTTGCTGATCGCCGCGCCGACCACCCAGGCGTCCTCGGTGAGGGCGTAGCAGAACAGCCGCCCGCCGGGGTCGAGCCGCGGCTCGGGCACGATCGTGCGCACCGCGCCGCTCGTGCCCATCGACAGCCCGGCGACGCCCGGGGCGATCGCCCCGGTGCCGAGGTTGCCGAGCGGCCCGTCGGTCGCGCCGACGTTCACCGGCACCCCGGCGGGCAGTCCGACGCGCGCGCCGGCCGCCGCGGACAGCTCGAGCAGCGCCGTCGTCGGCAGCACGTCGGGAAGCTGCTCCCGGCGCACGCCCGCGAGCTCGAGGGAGGAGGGGGCCCACGTGCGGGTGGCGAGGTCGAGCAGCCCGGACGCCGACGCGGTCGACAGCTCGGTGACCAACCGGCCGGTGAGGTGGAGCAGGACGAGGTCCTTGAGCCCCACCCAGTGGCGCGCCCGGGCGGCGGTCGCAGGGTCGTGGCGGGTGAACCACCGGAGCTTGACGAGGGGGCTCATCGGGTGGACGGGCGTGCCCGAACGGTGGAGCAGCTCGGTGGCCCTGCCCTCGGCGCGCAGCGCCGCCGCCTCGGCGTGGGCACGCGTGTCGGCCCACGTGACGATGTCGGTGACCGGCACCAGGTCCTCGTCGAGGCCGAGCAGGCCGTGCATGGCCGACCCCACCCCGATGACGTCGACCTGCCGGCCCGCGCACGCGGCGACGACCTCGGCCAGCGCGCCGTCGACGGCGTCGAGCACCATCCGCGGGCTCTGCACCTGGTGGCGCGGCTGCGGCTCGGACAGGCGGTACTCGCGGAACGCCGCGGTGCGCCGGCCCGTCGCCGGGTCGACGGCGATGACCTTCGTCGTCGTCGTCCCGACGTCCACCCCGATGACGATCCCCACGTCAGCTGCCGGACTCGAAGGCGCGCAGTCGCGCGAGGACGGCGTCGCGCAGCTCGGTGTCACCGGCGAGCTCGGGGGCGAGCTCGCCGAGCACGCGCGTCACTGCCTGCTCGTCCTCGCCCGCGGCGAGCCCGGTCCAGCGCTCCGCCTCGACGTCGTTGACCGGCACGCCCGCGCCGCGCAGGTGCGCGACCCACGCCGCGACGGCGACGACGGCGCCCTCGGGCATCCGGCCCGCGCCACGCTCGGTGCGCAGCACCGGCACGTGCCGCACGGGCAGCTTCTGCGAGCCGTCGGCCGCGATCCGACCCAGGATGTCGCGCATCCGCGGGTTGGCGAACCGCTCGGTGAGGGCGGCGCGGTAGGCCGTGACGTCCTCCTGCGGCACGGTGAGCGTGGGCGTCGCGTCGTCCCACAGCCGCTCGACCCAGGCGCGCAGCTGCGGGTCGGCGAAGGCCTCGTCGACGGTCTCGTGACCGAGGATCGGGCCGGCGTAGGCCATGAGCGAGTGGGCGCCGTTGAGCAGGAGGAGCTTGCGCCGCTCGTAGGGCTCGACGTCGTCCACGAGGGTGACGCCGGCCGTCTCCCACCGGGGCCGCCCGCCGGGGAACGCCCCGGCGATGACCCACTCGGCGAACGGCTCGGTGGGCACCGGGGACACGTCCTCGACGCCGAGCGCACGCTCGACGTCGGCGGCGACCTCCGGCCCCGCGGCCGGGGTGATCCGGTCGACCATCGAGCTCGCGAAGTCGACGTTCTCCTCGATCCACGGGACGAGCGCCTCGTCGACGGCCGCGCCGAGGTCGCGCACGACCCGGGCGACGACCTCCCCGTTGCCGGGCAGGTTGTCGCACGGCAGGATCGTGATCGGGCCGGCGTCGGCGGCCTGGCGCGCCATGAGCCCGGCGACGAGCTTTGCGGGCACGGTGCTCACCGGGGCGACGGGGTCCTGGCGCAGCGTCTCGACGTCCGCGGCGACGTCCGGCGCCTCGAGGTCGAGGCCACCGCCCGGGCCGCGGCGGTAGCCCGCCTCGGTCACCGTGCTCGTGACGACGACGACGGCCGGGTCACGCAGGTACTCCAGCCAGGCCACGTGGTCGGCGGCCGCGTGGACCGCGCTCACCGAGGTGACGACCTCGAGGTCGTCCCCCTCGGGACGGCGCACGACGAGCGTGTACAGCCCGTCCTGCGGCGCGAGCGCCCGGGCGGCGTCGGGCCGGCGGCCGGTGAACGCCGCGATCCCCCACTCCGCGCCGTCCTCGGCGTGCATCGTGTACCACGCCTGGTGCGCGCGGAAGAAGTTCCCCAGGCCCAGGTGGGCGATGCGCACGGGCGCGGTGGGCTGGTCGGGGCGGCGGCTGAGTCTCACAGCTTGAACACCTTCTGGGGGATCGTCGTCACGAGGTCGTGTGCGGTGGCCAGCGCCTCGTCCTCGGTGAGCCGGTGCTCGGAGACGAGCTCGGCGAGGTAGGCGGCGTCGAGCCGGCGGGACATGTCGTGACGCGTCGGGATGGACAGGAACGCGCGGGTGTCGTCGATGAAGCCGGAGGTCCGGTAGAAGCCTGCGGTCTCGGTGACGGCCCCACGGAAGCGACGGATCGCCTCGGGCGCGTCGATGAACCACCACGGCACCCCGACGTGCATCGACCGGTAGAAACCGGCCATCGGCGCGAGCTCGCGGGAGTAGACGTCCTCGTCGATCGTGAAGACGACGAGGTTGAGGTTCGGGTGGTTGCCGTAGCGCGTGAGCAGCGGCTGCAGCGCCTTGGTGAACTCGACCTTGACCGGGATGTCCGACCCGGCGTCGGGACCGAACCGGGTGAAGTTGTCGGTGTCGTGGTTGCGGTACACGGCCGGGTGCAGCGTCATGACGAGGCCGTCCTCGGTCGCCATGCGCGCCGTCTCGCTCATCATGTGGCGGTGGAAGGCGCGCCCCTCCTCGACGGTGGCCTCCCCGCGCAGAGCTGCGGCGTAGATCCGCCGTGCCTCGTCCTCGCTCAGCGGCTCGGTGCCGGCGTCGAGGTGGGAGTGGTCGGAGGAGACGGCGCCGTGCTCCTTGAAGTACCGGCGGCGGTTCTCGATCGCGGCGATGTAGCCGGCGTAGTCGCCGGTGTCGACGCCGGAGACCTCACCGAGCCGGCGGGCGAGGTCGGCCCAGCCCGGGCGGGCGAGCTCGAGGAAGCGGTCGGGACGGAAGGTGGGGATGACCCGGCCGGTGAAGGTCGGGTCCTGGGCCAGCGCCTTGTGCCCGGCGAGGTCGTCCAGCGGGTCGTCGGTGGTGGCGAGGACCGAGATGTTGAAGCGCTCGAACAGGGCCCGCGGGCGGAACTGCGGGGTCGCGATGGCGGCGGCGATCTGGTCGTAGATCGCGTCGGCGGTGCGCGCGCTCGGCACCTGGGTGATCCCGAAGACCTCGGCGAAGGTCGTGTCGAACCAGTACTTCACCGGGGTGCCGCGGAAGAGGTGGTAGTTCTCGCACAGGATGCGCCACGCCTTGCGGGCCGCCGCCTCGTCGAGCTGGACCGGACCGTCGGGGCCGCGGCCGAGGTCGCTGAGCTCGGCGCCGTTCGCGTGGAGCATGCGCAGCACGTAGTGGTCCGGCGACAGGAGCAGCGACACCGGGTCGCTGAACGGCTGGTCGTCGACGAGCCACTGCGGGGGCACGTGGCTGTGCGGGGAGATGATCGGCAGGTCCTTGGTCGCCTCGTAGATCCGGCGGGCGACGTCCCGCACGTCGGGCTGCGCGGGCAGGAGCCGGTCGGGGTGCACGGTGAGCAGGTCCCGCGTGTCAACGGTCATGGGCGCCATCGTGACGGCGCCCCCGGCCCGCAGCAGCGAGGTTGCCAAGCCTTGCCACCAGTTGCCGGACCTTGCCACGCCTTCTGACTCGCAGGCTGTCGCGGCGCTAACGTCGTCGCCATGACGTGGTTCAAGGAGGAGGCCCGCTTCATCTCGCGGCCCCAGATCGAGACGATGTGCGACCGGATGCTCGACGAGGCGAAGGAGCGGCTCGGCATCGCCGAGTACCGGCGCGTCCTGCTCCTGCCACCGGACCTCACCCGTGCCCACTCGGGCACCGGCTGGATGACCGAGTACCTGTACAACCGGCTCGACGGCATGGGCGCCGAGGTCCACGTCATCCCCACCCTCGGCCAGCACGTCCCGCACACCCGCGAGGACAACGAGTGGATGTTCGGATCGATCCCCGAGGAGCGCATCCACGCCCACGACTGGAAGAACGGGGTGACGAACGTCGGCACCGTGCCCGCGGAGTACGTGCGCGAGCGCACCGGCGGCGTCGTCGACTGGGAGATGCCGGTCGACCTCAACACGATGCTCGTCACCGAGCAGTGGGACCTCATCATCAACGTCGGGCACGTCGTGCCCCACGAGGTGCTCGGGTTCGCCAACCACAACAAGAACTACTTCATCGGGCTCGGCGGCAAGCGGCTGCTCGGCGCCGCGCACATGGCCTCGGCCGTCTACGGCATCGAGAACAACCTCGGCAACCTCCTCACCCCGGTCCGGGCGTGCTTCAACTACGCCGAGGAGCACTTCCTCGGCGACCTGCCCGACGTCTACCTCCAGGTCGTCATGGACTACGACGACGACGGCAGGCTCGCCCACACCGGCGTGTTCGTCGGTGACGACGTCGAGACCTACTACGACGCCGCCCGCGCCTCCCGCGCGCAGAACTTCACCCTGTTCGACGAGCCGGTGCGCAAGGTCGTCGCCGTCATGCAGGCCGACGAGTTCCGCGCGACGTGGGTGGCGAACAAGGCCGTCTACCGCACCCGCATGGCGATCGCCGACGGCGGTGAGCTGCTCGTCATCGCGCCTGGTGTCGAGCGGTTCGGCGAGCAGCCGGAGGTCGACGAGCTCATCCGCAAGTACGGGTACATCTCGCAGGCCGAGGTCATCGACCTGTACAAGACCCAGGCTGACATGCAGGACATCCCGCACGGCACCGCCCACCTCGTCCACGGCTCCGCAGAGGGCCGGTTCACGATCACCTACGCGCCGGGCCACCTGGGCAAGGAGGAGATCGAGTCGGTGGGCTACCGGTACATGGACGTCGAGGAGGCGCTGCGGCGCTACGACCCCGCCGTCATGAAGGACGGGTGGAACACCATGCCCGACGGCGAGGAGGTCTTCTACATCTCCACGCCCTCCGCCGGCCTGTGGTCCACCCGCGAGAAGCTCGAGAACCGCGACACCGAGCTCCACACCGCCTGACGAGTCACAGCTCGGCCTCGGTCATGACTGCACTCCGTCGTCGTCGGGTCAGCCCGCCCCCACCAGGGCCGGGCTCGACGACGCCGGCCCCTGCCGCGCGCCGCCGTCCGCCGGCCGGTGGCCCGTGTCTCGATCGTGACCTGGCAACACATGGCAACCCGTGCGGCTTTTCGCGCGGCCGGTGGCTGAATCAAGTCACAAGCCGGCGCGTCAGCCGCACGGCTCGGCCGCGGGACGGGACTCCACACCGTCCAGCCACCGAGGACGGTGGGACATGCAGCTGGCCCCATAAACCCGCGCACCGCCACCCGGCGGGCACGCAAGAGAACGGACACCACAATGAGGCGGACCAAGACCTTCACGCTCATCTCCACCGTCGCAGCCGCCAGCCTGCTGCTCGCAGCGTGCGGCGGGGACGACACGGACGGCGACGGCGGCGGCGGTGAGGCAGGGGGCAAGTCCATGCGTCTGGCCCTCAACCAGACCGAGGAGCACCCGTCGTACATCGCCCTGGACAACATGGGCACGGCGCTCGAGGAGGCCACCGACGGTCGCTGGAGCATCGACGTCTACCCGAACGAGACCCTCGGGGCGCAGGCCGAGGCCATGCAGCTCGTGGCCGACGGCTCCGTCGAGATGGCCATCGTCTCCGGCCCTCAGCTGGAGAACCTCAACCCCGACTTCGTCGTCTTCAACCTGCCCAAGGTCTTCGACGACGTCGAGCACCAGATGTCGGTCATCCACGACGAGGAGATCACCGGCGACCTGTACTCCTCCCTCGAGGAGTCCAACAACATCACCGTGCTCGGTGGCTTCACCCAGGGCGCCCGCAGCGTCTACACGACCTTCGGTCCGGTCGAGACGCCGGCCGACCTCGCCGGCATGAAGCTGCGCGTCCAGGAGTCCGACCTCCACATCGCGATGGCCGAGGCGCTGGGCGCCTCCGCCACGCCGATGGCCTACGGCGAGCTCTACACCGGCCTGCAGTCCGGGGTCGTCGACGCCGCCGAGAACAACGAGGTCTCCTTCGCCACCCAGCGTCACTACGAGGTCGCCCCCTACTGGTCCCAGACCAACCACCTCGTCGGCCTGGACTACCTCATCATCAACACCGACGTCCTCGCCGAGATGTCCGACGAGGACCGCGCCGCCTTCGACGAGGTGTGGACCGCCGCGTACCAGGAGCACACCGAGCTCTGGACGACGGCCACCGAGGAGGCCATCGCCCAGGCCCAGGCCGGGGGCGCCACCTTCACCGAGGTCGACTCCGCAGCCTTCGACGCCGTCCTCGCGCCGCTGGCCGCCGAGTTCATCACGACCGAGACCCAGCAGGCGCTCTTCGACGCGGCCCGCAACGCAGCTCGCTGACCCGACAGTGGTGGCGGCGGGGCCTCCCCGCCGCCACC
>NZ_VDFS01000060.1:0-2760 GCF_006151955.1 Georgenia sp. 311
GCCCGCCGCGTCGCGCCCGCGGACGGGGTTTGCCGAGTTGCGGACTCCCCGATCGTTGCTCACCGTAGAGAGTGACGAGGTGCGGCCCGATCCCCACGCGCGGCACCGCCACCAGACCGGGGGAACCACGCCATGCTCCACCTCACCGACAACGCGAAGGCCGCGATCACCGGGATCACCTCCCAGTCCGGCCTGCCCGACACCGGGGGCGTGCGAATCACCCTCACCCCCGACGCGGACCAGGTCGAGCTCAGCCTGTGCCCGGAGCCGGAGAGCAGCGACGAGGTGATCGAGGAGGACGGCGCTCGCGTCTTCGTCGAGGAGGCCGCCTCCCCGCTGCTCGAGGCGCACACCCTCGACGCCTCGACCGGCCCGGACGGCATCGGCTTCGCGCTGCGCAAGGCCAGCTGAGCCGGTCTCCCGCGCGACGCGTGCCTTTGGGCCCACCGCCTGGCCTCCGCCTGCGCAAGAATCGGAGGACACGACGACGCCGGCGTGAGCCGGGGGAGGGGAAGAGCACATGGACGGTCGCGATCGGCCACGCAGGCCCGCCATCCTCGATCCCGCGGAGGCCGAGCTGATCTGGGGCGACTCGGACCCGGCCCTCGCCTCCGAGGCGGCCCACGCCACGGCGAACGCGGTGGTCTTCGGACCGAGCCACCTCGCCGGGGACGAGCCGCTCGCCGAGCGCGTCGGTCGGATCATCGACGCGGAGGGCCTGGACGAGATCGCCGGCCTGTGGTCCCGCAGCCCCGCGAGCACCCTGCCCGGTGCGCTGTGGCGCCTCTACCTCCTGCGCGCCTGGCTCGAGCGCGACCCCGAGACCATCGCGACGCGCTTCCGCGGCGGCACCGAGCACACCACGCCCGTCGAGCTCCGTGAGGACGACGTCGAGAACCCCCGCGACGCCGTCGTGGCGCCCGCGCCCACGGTGCTCGGGGAGCGGCTCTCCCAGCTCTTCTCCGGGACGGACGAGACCGAGCTGGCCGGCCTCCTCGAGGAGGCCGCCGCCTTCCTCCGCGTCCTCGCCGCCGGCACCGGGAGCGACCCGGGCTGGCGGACGCACGACGAGGAGGCCGCCGCGCCGGTGACGGGCCGGACGGGCGCACTCACCGCGACCGCCGCAGAGCTCGACGACGCCGCCGCCCGGGCCCGGGCGGGACGCCTCGACTGAGCCGGCCCCTGGACCGAGCCGGCGCCTGACCGCGGGCGTCGGCGGCCCCGCAGTGCCCTGACGAGCACGAGAACGCCATCGCGCCGCGGGCAGGCGCGCACGTGCCTCCCGGCACAGCACAGCCGGGTGCCATCTCGTAGCATCGAGCGGGTAGTGCACCGACCGTCGCGAGCGCCGGAGAGGAGGAGCCGTGGACCGCAAGCCCCGTCGCCCCGCCATGCTCGACGCGCAGACCGCCGAGCGGATCGTCGGTGACGTCGACCCGGCGCTGCGCTCGCAGGCAGCCCACACGACCGCCGCGGTCCTCGTCCAGCGCGGCCGCGCGGGCTCCGAGGACCCGGCTCTCCTCGCCCGTCTCGTCGCCCTCGTCGACACCGAGGGCCTCGACACCATCGCCGAGCTGTGGGCCCAGAGCCCGCCCACCACCCTCCCCGGGGCGCTGTGGCGGCTCTACCTCATGCGCGAGTGGGTCCGCGCGGACCCCATCACGATCGCCGAGCGCTTCACCCTCGGCCGCCACCGGGCCGAGGTCGCCGGGGTCATCGCCGGCGTCGTCGAACCGCCCGGACCCGCCGACGTCGCCGACCTGGCCGACGCCGTCCTCGCCGGGATCTACGAGGGGGACCTCGACGTCGCGCTCGACCGCGCCGCCGCGTTCTTCCGCGTTGTGGCGACAGGCTCGGCCCTGGACGCCGACTGGGTGAGCGACGACGACCTCGCCGGGGCGCTGACCCGGCGCGCCTCCGCGCTGCTGCGCACCGCCGAGGAGCTCGAGGGTGCCGCCGAGCTGTGGCGCGCGGGACGGCTCGACTAGTGGCGCCCGTTCACGGGACGGGCCTCACCGGCCCCGCCACCCCCGACGCCGTCCTCCGCCTCGCCGCGGAGGTCACCGCCGCCGACGGCGTCGCCCCCCTCAACGAGGAGAGCACCCTCGCCGTGCGCCACGGCTCCGCCGGCCACCGCCACCACTGGCTCGCCGAGGGGGACACCCTCCTCGGCTACGGCGTCGAGGACGGCGTGAGCGGCGAGCTGTGCGTCCACCCCGACCACCGGCGCCGGGGCCTGGGCCGCCGGCTGCTCGACACCGTGCTCGCCGCGGCCCCCGACGTCGCGCTGTGGGCCCACGGCGACCTCCCGGGCGCGCAGGCGCTCGCCCGTTCCGCCGGGCTGCGCGTCACCCGGGAGCTGTGGCAGATGGGCCGCGACCTCGGCCCCGGCGACGCCGAGCCGCCCGCGACGGGCGACGACGCGGAGGTCCGGACCTTCGTCGTCGGGCAGGACGAGGACGCCTGGGTCGCCCTCAACGCCGCCGCGTTCGCCTCCCACCCGGAGCAGGGCCGGATGACGGCCGAGGACCTGCGCCTGCGCGAGCAGGAGGACTGGTTCGACCCGACCCTCCTGTGGCTCGCCCACGAGCCGGGCCGGCCGCAGGCACTGCTCGCCTCCATGTGGGTCAAGCCCGAGGGGCCGGACGCGGAGATCTACGCGCTCGGCGTCGCCCCCCACGCCCAGGGGCGCGGACTCGGCGGGCGGCTCACCGCCGTCGCGCTGGGGGAGATGCGGCGGCGCGGCCTGCGCCGCGCGAC
>NZ_VDFS01000060.1:3099-30294 GCF_006151955.1 Georgenia sp. 311
GACCGTTCCGCGCTCGACGTCCAGTACGCCCGATGAGGTGGGAGCATATGCCCCATGCCTGACTCCGACGTCTCCACCACGTCCGCCGCGGAGGCCACCGAGGCCACCGAGGGGGAGGTGCGCCACGACGAGCGCAACGGCGCCGATGCCGTCGCCCTGACCGGGACCGCGACCCCGGCGGAGGAGGTCGCCGAGGACGCCGCGGAGCTCGCCGACGGGGCCCGCGTCGACGGCAACCTCGACCCGCTCGACGTCCCGCTGCCCGACGGCCGCTTCGCCGACCGCGAGCTCAGCTGGCTGGCCTTCAACCAGCGGGTCCTCGAGCAGGCGCAGGACACCACCCAGCCGCTGCTCGAGCGCGCCTGGTTCCTGTCGATCTTCGCCTCGAACCTCGACGAGTTCTTCATGGTCCGCGTCGCCGGTCTCAAGCGCCGCATCGCCACCGGCCTCGCCGTCCCGGCGGCCTCCGGCCTCACCCCCCGCCAGGTGCTCGAGGGCATCAGCGTGCGCGCCCACGAGCTCATGGAGGAGCAGGCCCGCACGTTCGCGGAGGACATCCAGCCGGCGCTCGCCGCCGAGGGCATCGACATCCTCCACTGGGACGAGCTGTCGGAGAGCGAGCAGCAGCGGCTGCGCCGCTACTTCCGCAAGCAGATCTTCCCGGTCCTCACCCCGCTCGCGGTCGACCCCGCCCACCCCTTCCCCTACATCTCCGGGCTCTCGCTCAACCTCGCCGTCGTCGTGCGCAACACGGTCTCCGGCAACGAGCACTTCGCCCGGGTCAAGGTGCCGCCGCTGCTGCCGCGGTTCATGGCGGTGGACGCCTCCGGCACGCCGCGCAGGCCGGAGGACACCTCCACCCGCGACTCCGGGCGCACCGCCTTCGTCCCCCTCGAGGAGATCATCGGCGCCCACCTGGACTACCTCTTCCCCGGGATGGACGTCGTCGAGCACCACACCTTCCGGGTCACCCGCAACGAGGACCTCGAGGTCGAGGAGGACGACGCCGAGAACCTCCTCAAGGCGCTGGAGAAGGAGCTCATGCGGCGGCGCTTCGGCCCCGCGGTGCGCCTGGAGCTCGCCCAGGGGATCAGCCCGCACGTGCGCGACCTGCTCGTGCGCGAGCTCGGCGTCGCCGACCACGAGGTCTACGAGCTGCCCTCGCCGCTCGACCTCACCGGTCTCGAGGTCATCCACGGCCTGGACCGCCCCGACCTCAAGTACCCGAAGTTCGTCCCGGTGACGGCGCAGGGCCTGGCCGAGGTGGAGAGCGCCCAGCCCTCCGACATCTTCGCCTCGATCCGCCGCCAGGACGTCCTCCTGCACCACCCCTACGACTCGTTCTCCACCTCGGTGCAGCAGTTCCTCGCCCAGGCGGCCGCCGACCCGCAGGTCCTCGCGATCAAGCAGACCCTCTACCGCACCTCCGGGGACTCCCCGATCGTCGACTCCCTCATCGACGCCGCGGAGGCGGGCAAGCAGGTGCTCGCCATCGTCGAGATCAAGGCCCGGTTCGACGAGCAGGCGAACATCTCCTGGGCGCGCAAGCTCGAGCAGGCCGGCGTCCACGTCGTCTACGGGATCGTCGGGCTCAAGACCCACTGCAAGCTCTCCCTCGTCGTGCGCAACGAGAAGGACGGGCTGCGCCGCTACTGCCACGTCGGCACCGGCAACTACCACCCGAAGACGGCACGCGGGTACGAGGACTTCGGCCTCATGACGTGCGACCCCGACGTCGGCCAGGACCTCACCCGCCTGTTCAACCAGCTCTCCGGCTACGCGCCGCGCTCCCGCTTCCGCCGCCTGCTCGTCGCGCCCCGCTCGATCCGCACCGGCCTCGTCGAGCGGATCGAGCGCGAGATCGCGGGGCACCGCGCGGGGCGCGAGGCGTGGATCCGGATCAAGACCAACGCCCTCGTCGACGAGGCGACGATCGACGCGCTGTACCGGGCGAGCCAGGCCGGGGTGCCGGTCGACGTCGTCGTCCGCGGCATCTGCGCGATCCGCGCCGGGATCCCTGGCCTGAGCGAGAACATCCGGGTCCGCTCGATCCTCGGGCGCTTCCTCGAGCACTCGCGCATCTACGCGTTCGCGGGGGACGAGGAGCAGCCGGACGTGTGGATCGGCAGCGCCGACCTCATGCACCGCAACCTCGACCGCCGGGTCGAGGTGCTGGTGAAGATCGTCGAGCCGACCCAGATCTCCTTCCTCGTCGACCTCCTCGCCCGCGCCGTCGCCCCGACGACGTCGACCTGGCACCTGCTGCCCGACGGCACGTGGGAGCGACACCAGTTCGGGCAGGACGGGCGGCCGCTGGAGGACATCCAGCAGCTGCTCATCGCCCGGGCCCGCCGGCGCGTGGCGGCGACGCGATGACCCGCACGGTCCTGGCGGCCGGCACGATCGTCTGGCGGCTGGACGAGCGCAACAGGCTCGAGGTCCTCCTCGTCCACCGTCCGCGGTACGACGACTGGTCCTGGCCCAAGGGCAAGCTCGAGGAGGGGGAGAGCCTCGCCGCGTGCGCCGTCCGGGAGACCGCGGAGGAGACGGGCGTGGCCGTCGTCCTCGGCCAGCCGTTGCCGAAGATCTCCTACAAACTGGCCGGGGACGCGCGCAAGGAGGTCCACTTCTGGGCCGCGCGCCCCGCCCCGGAGGGCGACCTGTCGGTGCGCGCCCGCCCGCACGTCCCGCCCGCGAGCACCGAGGAGATCGACGAGTCGCGATGGGTCGGGGTCAAGGACGCCGCCAAGCTCCTCACCCACGCCCGGGACCATGAGCCGCTCGGCGCGCTCATCGACCAGTGGAAGGACGAGCGGCTCGACACCTACGCCCTGCTCATCACCCGCCACGCGCGGGCCCGCAAGCGCACGGCGTGGAAGGGCGGGGAGTCCACCCGCCCGCTCACCAGCGTCGGGGAGGCCCAGGCCCGCGGGCTCGTCCCGCTCTTCTCTGCCTACGGGGTGGACCGGGTGCTCTCCAGCCCGTGGCGGCGTTGCGTCGACACCGTTGCCCCCTACGCGGCGGCCATCGGGGTGGAGATCGAGATGCACCCGGAGATCACCGAGGACGCCCACAAGGCCAAGCCGAAGAAGGCACGCCAGCTCATCCGCGAGGAGTCCCGCCAGCGCGCCCCCGGCGTCGCCATCTGCACCCACCGGCCGGTGCTGCCGACGATGATGGACGAGGTCGCGGTCAACACGCCCTACCGGATCATGAAGCAGGTGCCCGAGGCCGACCCGTGGCTCAAGACCTCGGAGATGCTCGTCGTCCACGTCGGACGGCGTCCCGGCCGGGCGGCCGTCGTCGTCGCCCTCGAGAAGCACCGCGCGCCGTCCCACACGGAGGCCCTGGCCGCCACCTGACCCCCGGGCGGGGACCGCGCCGAGACCGGAAAAGAAGAAATCTCCGGTCAGGTGCATCCGCGGAGGGGTGGGCCGACGAATACCTGGTGTCAGACCAACCACACCAGGAGGACCACCATGGGAACCACCGCCGTCCGACGCGCAGCGATCGGCTCCGCAGCCGGCCTCGCGCTCCTCGCGCTCGCCGTCCCGGCCACCGCCACCACCAGCGACGTCGCGCAGCTGTCCGTGCTGCACGGGGTCCCGGACCTCACCGTCGACGTGTACGTCAACGGGGAGAACACGCTCGACGACTTCGAGCCCGCCACCCTCGCCGGCCCGCTCGAGCTGCCCGCCGGCACCTACACCGTGGCGATCACCGCCGCCGACGCAGCGGACGACAGTGCACCCGTCCTCGGCCCGATCGACCTCGACCTCGAGTCCGGCGGCAACTACACCGCCGTCGCCCACCTCGACGCCGACGGGGCGCCGACCGTCTCCTTCTTCACCAACGACACCTCCGCGACGTCCGCCGGAGAGGGTCGCCTCACCGTCCGGCACACCGCCGCCGCTCCCGCGGTCGACACCCTCGCGGGTGACCAGGCCGTCATCACCGACCTCACCAACGGGTCGGAGCAGGTCCTCGACCTCGCCGCGGCCACCGTTCCCGCGTCCATCGCCGCGGCCGGCACCACCGAGGCCGTGCTCGGCCCGGTGGACGTCCCGGTCGAGGAGGGCGTCAGCACCGTCGTCTACGCGTGGGGCAGCCTCGAGGACGGCACCCTCGACGTCGCCACCCAGACCATCAGCGGCCTGCACTCCGCGCCCGCCGGCGTCCCGACGGGTCTGGTCCCGGTGGACGAGCCCGGCGTCCCCGCCGGTGCGATCGTCGCCGGCAGTGCGGCGCTGCTCCTCGTCGCCGCCCTCGGTACCCGTCGTCTCGTCCGTAACCGGGCCTGACATGAACCGCCTCCTCGCAGCCGCAGCGGCTACCGCGCTGCTCGTCCTCGCCGGGTGCGGCGTGGACGGCGGGGAGCCCGAGCAGCCCGGACCGGCGGTGGGAGCCCCCGCCGGCCCGGGCACCGGGGCGCCCGCCGAGCCACCCACCTCCTCGGGCGCCCCGCCGAGCCCCGCCGCCCCGGACGTGCCCCTCCGGTCGGCGGCGGGGCTCCCCGAGGTCGAGACGCAGAGCCCACCGGTCCGGGTGACCGTGCCGGCCCTCGACGCCGACCTTCCCGTCGACCCGGTCGCGGTCGCCCCCGACGGGCAGATGGAGATCCCCGAGGACGCGGCCCGCGCCGGCTGGTACCGCTTCGGTCCCTCGGTGGGCGCCGACGAGGGCGCGGCGGTGCTCGCGGCCCACTCCGGCTCCTTCATCACCCCCTACGGCCCGCTGCGCGACCTCGTCGAGCTCGAGCCGGGCGACGCCATCGAGGTCACCCGGGAGGACGGACAGGTGCTGCGGTACGTCGTCGAGTCCGCCCGGCTCATCCCCAAGTCGACCATCGACCTGTCCGACTACTTCCGGCGGGACGGGGAGCACCGGCTCGTCCTCATCACCTGCGACGGCGTCTGGCAGGACGACGTGCAGAGCTACACCGACAACACCGTGGTCACCGCTACATTGGTCACCTCATAGGCGGCGCGACGTGGCGACTGAGGTGGCGATGACGGAACCCGAGGTGCTCGGTGTCCGTTTTCGCGACGGCACCCCGGACGCCGTGCGCCACGTGTACGAGCAGTACTCGGCGATGGTCTACAGCCTGGCGCTGCGCGCCCTGCGCAACACCGCCGACGCCGAGGACGTCACCCAGCAGGTGTTCGTCAACGCCTGGCGCTCGCGCCACCGCTTCGACCCGGAGCGTGCCCCCATCGGGGCCTGGCTCGCCGGGATCACGCGCAACGCCGTCGCCGAGGCCCACCGGCGCCGCTTCCGGGACCGGGGGGCGCTGGGGGAGGCCCCCGAGCTGGGCGAGCCGGACCGCACCGAGGAGATCGTCGACCAGGTGCTCGTCGCGCAGGCGCTGTCCGACCTCGGTCCGCCGCAGCAGGACGTGCTCGAGCTCGCGTTCTTCGAGCACCTCACCCACACCGAGATCGCGGAGAGAATGGACCTGCCGCTCGGCACGGTGAAGTCGCACATCACCCGCGGCCTGCGCCGCATGCGAACGAGGATGGAGGAGGGACGCCATGCGTCACGTTGACGACGACACCCTCTCCCTCGTCGCCCTGGGAGAGGCCGAGCCGGACGCCGCCGCCGCCGAGCACCTGCGCGAGTGCGCGCAGTGCCGGGAGGAGCTCGCGGCGCTCAGCGACATGGTGACGGCCGGCCGGGCCGGCTCCCCGCTGCAGGCGCCGCCGGCACACGTGTGGGACAGGATCGCCGAGGAGATCGCGGCCCAGGGCGTCGACGACGGCGCGCCCGACGACGGCGCGCCCGACGACGTCGCGCCCGACGCAGGCACCCCCGAGGCCGGCGCGCCCGAGGCGGGCCCCGAGCGGGACGAGCGGCTCGTCCCAGCCCGCGTCCCCGCCGGCCGCCGTCGCGACCGCACCCGCCCGCCCGGGCGCCGTGAGCCGCGGCGCTCCCGCTGGTCGCGCGCCGGCTGGCTCGCCGCCGGCCTGGCCGCCGGCGTGGCCGGCACCCTGGTGGTCACCCAGCTCCCCGAACGCTCCGAGGAGCCCGAGGCCCTCGCCACCGCCCAGCTCGAGCCGCTCCCCGGGTGGGACGAGACCGGCACCGCCCGCGTCGAGGACGTCGACGGGCGGCGCGTGCTCCACGTCGAGCTCCCCGGCGATCCCCAGGACGGCTACCGCGAGGTCTGGCTGCTCGACGAGTCGGTCCAGCGGCTCGTCAGCGTCGGGCTGCTCGTCGGTGACGAGGGCACCTTCGACCTCCCACCAGGGCTGGACCTTGACGACCTCGCCGTCGTCGACGTGTCCCGCGAGCCGTTCGACGGGGACCCGGCGCACAGCGGCGACAGCATCGTCCGGGGGCGGCTCGACAGCTGAGCGCCCGCGAGTGACCGAACCCTCACGCGCTGTTCATCCTGCGTTCACCGGGCGCCCGCTCGGTGGTCACCTGCGCTTCCTACCGTCGGGGACGGACACCGGGACTCCCGGGCCCTCCCACCGAAGGACGGAATGAACGTGAAGCTTGCAGGTAGCCGCCGACTGGCGGGATTCGCCGCGCTGAGCGCACTCGCCCTCGCGGCCTGCGGCGGCGAGAGCGCCGCCGACGACCAGACCGCCGGCGCGGGCGCCGGGAGCGAGCTCAGCGGGTCGGTCGCCGGCTCCGGGGCCAGCTCCCAGGAGGCGGCCATGCTGGGCTGGATCGCCGGGTTCATGGACGACAACCCCGACGTCGACGTCACCTACGACCCCACCGGCTCGGGCACCGGCCGCGAGCAGTTCCTCAACGGCACCGTGCTCTTCGCCGGCACGGACGCCACCCTGGACGAGGAGGAGCTCGCCGCGGGCGTCGACCGCTGCTTCGGTGGCGAGGTCATCGAGCTGCCCCTCTACATCAGCCCGATCGCCGTCGTCTACAACCTTCCCCAGGTGGACGCCGAGCACCTCAACATGGACCCCGGGACGATCGCCGGCATCTTCACGGGCGAGATCACCTCCTGGGACGACCCGGCCATCGTCGCGGCCAACCCCGGCGTCGAGCTGCCCGACCTGCCGATCATCCCGGTCAACCGGTCCGACGACTCCGGCACCACCGAGAACTTCACCGCCTACCTCGCCGAGGCGGCCGGCGACGTGTGGACCCACGGCGAGGTCGAGAGCTGGCCGATCCCCGGCACCCAGTCCGGCGCCCAGACCTCCGGCATGATCGACGTCGTCTCCGGCGCCGAGGGCGCCATCGGCTACGCCGACGCCTCGCGCGCCGGTGACCTCGGCACCGTCGCCGTCGGCGTCGGTGAGGAGTACGTGCCCTTCTCCCCGGAGGCCGCCGCGGCCGTCGTCGACGCCTCCCCGGAGGGGGAGGACGCGAGCGATCTGCGTCTCACCGTGGACCTCGCCCGGGACACCACCGAGGCGGGCACCTACCCCATCGTCCTCATCTCCTACTCCGTCGCCTGCTCGCAGTACGACGACCCCGCGGATGCCGCCAACGTCAAGGCATTCCTCGAGTACGTCGCAAGCCCCGAGGGACAGGAGCGGGCGGCCCGACCGGACGTCGCCGGGTCCGCCCCGATCTCGCCGGACCTGCGCGAGCGGGTGCTGTCCGCTCTCGACCTCATCACGGTGACCGGCTGATCCCCGGCTAGCCTTGAGGGCGGGTCGGTGCTTACCTGGCACCGACCCGCCGACGCACGCCAACCACCCGCTCGACACATCGCCGGAGGCTTCGTGGCAACCGCCGCACCAACTCCCTCCACGTCCGGCAGGACGCCGGTCGTCCGCGCCGGCCGCAGTCCCGGCAAGCTCGGGAACCGGATCTTCTCCGGGATCTCGACCGGCGCCGGGATCATCATCCTCGTCGTCCTCGCAGCGGTGGCGCTCTTCCTGCTCTACCGCGCGTGGCCCGCGCTCACCGCCTCCCGCGAGCAGCTCGCCGAGATCGGGTTCATGCAGGGCAAGAGCATGTGGGCCTACGTCGCGCCCCTGCTCTTCGGCACCGTGCTGTCCTCCGTCATCGCGCTGGTCGTCGCCGTGCCGCTGAGCATCGGCATCGCGCTGTTCATCTCCCACTACGCCCCCCGGCGACTCGCGCAGGGGCTCGGCTACCTCGTCGACCTCCTCGCCGCGATCCCCTCGGTCATCTTCGGCCTGTGGGGCATCCAGTGGCTCCAGCCCACCCTCGACCCGCTCTTCCGGTGGCTCACCGACCGGCTCGGGTGGATCCCGCTGTTCGCCGACTACCAGGCGCCGGCCCGCAACATCATGACCGCCGGGCTCGTCCTGGCGATCATGGTCCTGCCGATCATCACCGCGACCATCCGCGAGGTGTTCCTCCAGACCCCGCGGCTGCACGAGGAGGCCTCCCTGGCCCTGGGTGCCACCCGCTGGGAGATGATCCGCCAGGCCGTGCTGCCGTTCGGGCGCTCCGGGGTCATCTCCGCCGCGATGCTCGGCATGGGCCGGGCGCTGGGCGAGACGATGGCCGTCCTCATGGTCCTGTCGCCCGGCTACCTCATCAACTTCTACCTGCTCAAGCCCGGGCAGCACCAGTCGATCGCGGCGAACATCGCCGCGCAGCTGCCCGAGGCCAGCGGCATGGGTGTGGACGTCCTCATCGCCACCGGCCTCATCCTCTTCGTCCTCACCTTCGCGGTGAACCTCTTCGCCCGGTGGGTCATCGCCCGCCGCGCCGAGTTCTCGGGAGCGAACTGACGATGACCACCACGGCACTCCACCAGGTCCGGCGCCTGCCCTCGTGGGCTCCCTGGGCCGTCCTCGCCGGCTCGGTCGCCGTCGCGCTCGCCGTCCTCGCCCTCGGCGGGGGGCCGACCGTCGCCGGCGTCGGGTTCCTCACCGCCCTGGTCTACGCCCCGCTCCTCACCGCCATCTCCTGGCAGGTCGAGGGCTCGCGCCGGGCCAAGGACCGACTCGCGACCACCCTCGTCGTCGCGGCGTTCGTCGTCGCGATGGTCCCGCTCGTCACCCTCGTGTGGACCGTCGTCGCCGGCGGCGTGCGGGCCTTCAGCTGGGAGTTCCTCACGACCGACATGGTCGGGGTCTTCGGGCAGATGACCGAGGGCGGCGCGTACCACGCGATCATCGGCACCCTCTACGTCACCGGCATCGCCTCGCTCATCGCGATCCCGCTCGGCATCTTCACCGCGATCTACCTCGTCGAGTACGGCGGCGGGCGCGCCAAGCGGGCCATCACCCTGCTCGTCGACGTCATGACCGGCATCCCCTCCATCGTCGCCGGGCTCTTCGCGTTCACCCTGTTCCTCGTGCTCTTCGGCCCGGGCTACAAGTCGGCGCTCATCGGCGGCATCGCCCTCGCGGTGCTCATGACGCCCGTCGTCGTCCGTTCCGTGGAGGAGATGCTGCGCCTCGTGCCCAACGAGCTGCGCGAGGCCGCCTACGCGCTCGGCGTGCCGAAGTGGCTGACCATCGTCAAGGTCGTCCTGCGCACCGCCATCGCCGGCATCACCACCGGCGTCATGATCGCCATCGCCCGCGTCATCGGCGAGACGGCCCCGCTGCTCATCACCGTCGGCATCGCCAACGCGGTGAACTACGACGCGTTCGACGGGCGCATCGCCACCCTGCCGGTCTACGTCTACCGCCAGTACGCCCAGGGCGGGGTCAGCGAGTACCGCGCCTGGGCCGGCGCGCTCACCCTCATCATCATCGTCATGCTGCTCAACCTCGTCGCGCGCCTGGTGAGCAGGTACTTCTCCCCGAAGGTGCGCTGATGCCGCCCACGCGCCCCGCCCGCCCGCACGCACGACCCTCAAGGACCGCCAATGTCTAAGCGCATCGACGTCAAGGACCTCAACGTCTACTACGGGGACTTCCTCGCAGTCCAGGACGTCAACATGGTCATCGAGCCCCGCTCGGTCACGGCCCTCATCGGCCCGTCGGGCTGTGGCAAGTCGACCTTCCTGCGCACCCTCAACCGGATGCACGAGGTCATCCCCGGCGCCTACGTCAAGGGCCAGGCCCTCATGGACGGGCAGGACCTCTACGCGGAGGACGTCGACCCGGTGGAGGTCCGCCGGCAGGTCGGGATGGTGTTCCAGCGGCCCAACCCGTTCCCCACGATGTCCATCGAGGAGAACGTGCTCGCCGGTGTCCGGCTGAACAACCGCCGGATCTCCAAGTCCGACGCCGCCGACATCGTGGAGAAGGCGCTGCGCGGGGCGAACCTCTGGGAGGAGGTCAAGGACCGCCTCCACCGGCCGGGCTCCTCGATCTCCGGTGGCCAGCAGCAGCGCCTGTGCATCGCGCGGGCGATCGCCGTGCGGCCCCAGGTCCTGCTCATGGACGAGCCGTGCTCCGCGCTCGACCCGATCTCCACCCTGGCGATCGAGGACCTCATCGCCGAGCTCAAGGCCGACTACACGATCGTCATCGTCACCCACAACATGCAGCAGGCCGCCCGTGTCTCGGACACGACCGGCTTCTTCAACATCGCCGGCACCGGCAAGCCCGGCCGGCTCATCGAGATGGACGCGACGGAGAAGATGTTCTCCGCCCCCTCGAACAAGGCGACCGAGGACTACATCTCCGGCCGCTTCGGCTGAGCCACGGACGACGACGGCCCCGGGAGCGTGTGCTCCCGGGGCCGTTCTCGTTCGTCAGATCGCAGCGCCCTCGAGCGAGCCGGTCATCGGCTCCTCGGACAGCACGATGCACAGCGTGGTGCGGTCGTCCGCGTCGTCCCAGCTCTGCTCGGACGGGTAGAGCATGGTGAAGTAGAGCTCGGACTCGAGGTAGGGCACCCCGATGAACTCCTCGAACTTGTCGGCGCACACCTCCTCGGACTCCTCCCGGACGGCGGTGAGGCCCGGGTAGGAGTCCCCGGTGAACTCGTGCTCCGCGAAGATCTCGGCGTCGTGCTCCTCCGAGCACTCGACCGCCTCGACCGAGCTGACCTCGTCCCCCTCGAGGTCGCTCTGGTTCAGGCAGTCGCCGACCGTCAGGTCGAGCACGGAGTTCGCCGAGCACCCGGCCGCTCCCACCAGCGCGAGGGTGGCAACAGCGGCGAGCACGGGACGGCGCAGGGACATGGTTCTACCTCCGGGTAGACGTCGGGGGACGAGGTCTCGGCCACATCGGCCGAAATGACCGGACAAACCTTAGCGGAGGCGATGCGAGTCGAGAACCACGACTCGTGAGGCGGGCTGCCGTGCCCGGCGAGAGAGTTGAGGCGACGCCGGGCCCTGAAGCGCCAGTCGGCGCGAAGGCCGCTCGTGGCGGCTTGTGTTGGAGCCCGGGGCATTCACAACCCGGCGTCGCCCCTCCATCCTAGAACACGCGGGCACGTGCGTCACTCCGCCGCGGCGCGTGGCACGAACCGGTAGCCGACGTTGCGCACCGTGCCGATGAGCTGGTCGTGCTCCGCACCGAGCTTGGCGCGCAGCCGTCGCACGTGGACGTCCACGGTGCGGGTGCCGCCGTAGTAGTCGTAGCCCCACACCTCGTCGAGCAGCTGGGCGCGGGTGAAGACCCGCCCCGGGTGCTGGGCGAGGTGACGCAGCAGCTCGAACTCCTTGTAGGTGAGGTTGAGGGCCTGCCCCCGAACCCGCGCGGAGTACGCCGCGGTGTCGATGACGAGCTCGCCCGCCTCGACGACGTCGGGACCGGGCTCGTCGAGGACCGGCTGGGAGACGAGCAGCCGGATCCGCGCCTCGACCTCCGCCGGGCCCGCCGTGGCGAGGACGACGTCCGAGCAGCACCACGACGGCGTCACCGCCGCCAGGCCACCCTCGGTGAGGACGAGGAGGATCGGCTGGCGCACGCCGGTGCTGCGCGCGAGCTGGCACAGCGACCGCGCCGTGGCGAGCTCGCGGCGGCCGTCGACGACGACGAGGTCGACGGCGCCCGGGTCGACGAGGGAGTCCGGGGCCAGGGCGTCGGCACGCACGTGGTGGTCGAGGAGCGCGAGGGACGGCAGGACATCGACGGACCCGGTGGGTTCGCGGGTCAGAACGACGAGAGTGGCCATCACACCTCTTCCTGGTCGGGGACACTGTAATGGGCGCGCGCTGCCCCGGGTTCGCGGCAACCATCTGACAGACTCGGAGGGTGCCTCGCCGCCCATCCACCCCCACGCGCCCCGCCCCGACGGGGGTCGCGCCGTGATGGGCGGGTCGACCCGCGGCGTCGTCACGGCCGCGCTGACCGCCGTGCTCGCCGTCAGCGCGATGTGGCACTGGCCGATGGTGGTCGTCGTCGCGCTCTCGATCGTCGTCCTCGCCGGCGGCTGGCCCCGGCTCCTCGACCTCCCGGTCATCACCGGCCCCGGCGTGGTCATCGCGCTCAGCGGCCTCGCCTCCCTCGCCGTCGTCACCCTCACCGGATCGGTCGACGCCGTCACGATCGTCGTCGGGCTCGCGGTCGCGGCCGCCTTCGTCCAGGAGATGCTCCGCCGCGACGGGCGGCCCCGGCTCGTGGAGTCCGTCGCGGGGACGGTGGCCGGCAGCGTCGTCGCCGCCTCGGCCGCGCTGTGGCCGGCGCTCGGCGACGGCCGGCCGGCGACCGCCGTCGTCGTCACCGCCGCCGCCGCGCTCGCCGCCGGTGCGACGTGCACCGCCCTGCCGCTGCGCCCGCAGCTCGTCGCCCCGCTCGCCATGGTCGTCGCGGGCGGCGCCGGGCTGCTCGCCGGCGCGCTGCTCCCGTACGTCGGCACGCTCGTGGCCGGGGCCACCGGCCTGGTCGCCGGCATCCTCACCTCGACCGTCCACGTCGTCCTCGGCCGCTTCCCCGCGGCGACCCGACCGCTGCCGGCGCTCGCCGGCGCGGTGCTGCCGCTCATGCTCGCCGGGGCGCCGACCTTCATGCTCGGCAGCATCATCACCGGCTGAACACTCACCGGGCCCTGCGGCGCGGACCGCGTAGCATCGGGGGATGGCCACCTTCACCCTGCCCGAGGGCCTGGCCCCCGAGGTCTACCCGCTCGCCTGGCTCGTCGGTTCCTGGCGCGGCTACGGCGTGCTCGCCTACCCGGGGATCCCCGAGCAGCCGTTCGTCCACGAGATGACCTTCGACCACGACGGCGGCCCCTACCTGCGGTGCACGAGCACCCTGTGGGCGGTCGACCTCGAGCACTCCTCCTCCGTGCCGCAGGAGACGCCGGGCGCCCAGGGCGCCGACCTCCTCGCCAAGGCCGAGGTGTGGGCCACCGAGAGCGCCTACTGGCGCGCCTCGCCCGACCAGCCCGCCGGAGGCGGCAACAGCGTGCCCGTCGAGGGTGGCCCGCGCACCGCGATCGAGGTGCTCGTCGCCCAGCCCACCGGCCACGTCGTCGTGTACGTCGGGGACGTGCGCAGCGCGCGCATCGACCTCGTGAGCGACGCCGTCGTGCGCACCGCCGGGGCCTCGGAGGTCACCGCCGGGCGCCGGATGTACGGCCTGGTGAACGGGGAGCTGCTGTGGGTCGAGGAGCTCGCCGCCTTCGGCCACGAGCTGCAGTCCTACGCCTCGGGGCGGCTGAGCCGGCAGGTGGCCGACTCGTGACCAGCCCGCTGCTCTCCCGCCCCGGCGCCGTGCCCGCGGGCGGGCCGGACACCGGGGTGGCCCTCCACTACGGCCGGCCCGCGCAGGAGCAACGCGCCCTGGAGCAGGGGCGCGGCGTCGTCGACCTGTCCCAGCTCGGCGTGCTCACCGTCACCGGCCCCGACCGTCTCAGCTGGCTCAACTCGCTGAGCAGCCAGCTGCTGCTCGGCCTCACGCCCGGCGTCTCGGGCGAGCTGCTCCTCCTCGACCCCAACGGCCGGATCGAGCACGCCGCCGCCGTCGCCGACGACGGCGAACGCACCTGGCTGGTCACGGAGGCCGGGCACGTCGCCGGGCTCGCCGGGTTCCTCGACCGGATGCGCTTCATGCTGCGCGTCGAGGTCGCCGACGTCACCGACCGCACCGCCGTCCTGGGCACCTACGGCGACGCGTGGCAGGCCCTCGCCGCCGCGCCCGGCCACGTCCTCACCTGGCACGACCCGTGGCCGACCACCGCCCCCGGCGGGACGAGCTACGGCCCGCCCGACGCCGAGCACCCCGGCCGCGACCTCCACCCGGCGCTCAGCCTCGTGGACCGCTCCCGCCTGGTCGAGGCGGTCGACGGCAGCGGGCTGCAGCTCGCCGGCACCTGGGCGTGGGAGGCGCTGCGGGTCGAGGCCTGGCGCCCGCGACTGGGCCGCGAGGTCGACGACCGCGCCATCCCGCACGAGCTCGACTGGCTGCGCACCGCCGTCCACCTCGACAAGGGCTGCTACCGCGGCCAGGAGACCGTGGCGCGCGTGTACAACCTCGGCCGCCCGCCCCGCCGCCTCGTCATGCTCCACCTCGACGGCTCGGAGCACGTGACCCCCGAGCCGGGGGAGCGGGTGCTCCACGGGCAGCGCGACGTCGGCGCCGTGACGACGGTCGTGCGCCACGCCGAGCTCGGGCCGGTGGCCCTCGCCGTCGTCAAGCGGTCGCTGCCGGAGGACGTCGAGCTCACCGTCGGCGGGATCGCCGCGGCGCAGGAGGTCATCGTGCCCTCCGCCGGGGAGGCCGTGGGCCGGCCGGCCGAGCGTCCCGGGCAGGAGCTCCGCCGGCGGCCGCGTCCCTGACCCATGGTGGAGGAGCCCAGCGACCGCCCCGAGCGCCTCGACCTGCGCCGGCTGCTGGTGCTCGTGCGCCAGCGGCTGCGCGGCGGTCGCCGGCGGGTGCGGGCCGCTGCGTTCCCCGTCGTCACCGCGGCGATCGCCGCCGGGCTGTCCTGGGCGGTGGCCTACTACGGCCTCGGGCACGCCCAGCCGTTCTTCGCCCCCGTCGCCACCTGGGTGTGCCTCGGCTTCACCGCCGACCGTGAGGTGCGCAAGGTCGCCGAGCTCGCGCTCGGCGTCGCGCTCGGCGTCGCGCTCGGCGAGCTCGTCGCCCACGCGCTCGGCCCGGGCGTCCTGCAGATCATGCTCGTCATCGTGCTCGGCGCGCTGCTCGCCCGGTTCGTCGACCGCGGGCCGATGCTCACCATCCAGGCCGGCGTCCAGGGGATCGTCATCGTCGCGCTGCCCGTCGCCGCCGTCGACGGACCCACCGGGCGGTGGACCGACGCGCTCGTCGGCGGCTCCTTCGCACTGCTCGTCGCGATCCTCACCCCGCAGGACGCGCGCAAGCGCGCCCGGCAGCTCGCCGGGGCCAGCCTCAGCGACCTGTCGGAGATGCTCGAGACGATCTCCCGCGGGCTGCGCGACGGGGACGCCGAGCGCATGCGCGACGCCCTCGCCCAGGGCCGCAGCACCCAGGGCACGCTCGACGACTGGGCCTCGGTGGTGCGCAACGCGCAGCAGACCGCGCGCATCTCACCGACGGCCCGTCGCTTCCTGCCCGAGCTCGCCCGCCTGCAACGGGCGAGCACGCTCGCCGACCGCGCCATGCGCAACGCCCGCGTCATCGCCCGCCGCGGGCAGACCGCCGTCGAGCAGGGCGTGCGCGACGACCGGGTGGGCGACGCGCTGCACGGCCTGTCCGTGGCGGCCAGCCGGCTCGGGGAGGCGCTGCGCACGGGAGCGAACACGGCCGACACCGCCCAGGTGCTCGCGCTCGTCACCGCCGAGCTCGACCCCCACGACGTCGAGGACCCGGGCTGGCAGCTGCAGACCCTCGTCATCCTCATGCGCTCGCTGACCATCGACCTCCTCCAGGCCTCCGGACTGAGCGCCGCGGAGGCGAACCACCTGCTCAGCTGACGACTTCTCGTAGACTCCACCGGTGGGAATCATCGGCAACCTGCAGTTCTACCTCTTCCTCCTGCTCGCGCTCGCGGCGTTCGCCGTGGAGGTGTGGGCGCTCGTGCACGCCCTGCGGCAGCCCGCGCAGGCCTTCACCTACGCGGGGAAGCGGACGAAGAACTTCTGGCTCATCGTGCTCGCGGTCAACGTGGCGCTCGGCTTCATCGCGCTGCCGCCCTTCGGGCCGCTCTCCGGCGGGTTCCTCTCGATCATGCTCATCGTGCCCGCCGCCATCTACCTCACCGACGTCCGCCCTGCGGTGAGCGGCTACGGCCGCGGCCGGCGCGGGGGAGGCGGCTGGTGAGGACCGTCCTCCAGCGGGTCGACGGCGCCTCGGTCAGCGTCGCGGGCGAGCAGGTCGGCGGGTTCACCGGGCAGGGGCTCGTCGCGCTCGTCGGCGTCACCCACGACGACGGCCCGGCCGAGGTGGAGAAGACCGCCCGCAAGATCGCCGACCTCCGCATCCTGCGCGATGAGCTCTCCGTGACGGACGTCGACGCCCCCGTCCTCGTCATCTCCCAGTTCACCCTGCACGCCGACGTGCGCAAGGGCCGCCGTCCGTCGTGGAACGCCGCGGCCCCGGCCGAGGTCGCCGAGCCGGTGGTCGACGCTGTCGTCGCCGCGCTGCGTGAGCGCGGGGTCCGCGTGGAGACCGGCCGCTTCGGCGCCGACATGCGGGTCTCGCTCGTCAACGACGGCCCGGTGACGATCGTCCTCGACGTCTGAGGCCGGTCCTGCGTCCCGCGCTCCTCTGGGACGCCCCTTTGGGGCGCTCCGGCGTGCTGTGAGGGGTGTCCCAGGGGCCGCGAGGGGTGTCCCAGAGGGCGGGGTGGTGGGGCCGGGCGGGCCCGCGGCCGGCGTCAGGGGGCGTCGAGCGCTCGGGTGAAGGCGGCGAGGACGGCGTCGTCGAACAGGACGAAGCGGATGAGCTCGACGTCGCCCGTCCACCCGCGCACGGCGTCGACGGCGACGCGGGCGACCTCGGCCGGGTCCCACCCGTAGACGCCGGCGCTCACCGCGGGGAAGGCGACCGTCCGGGCGCCGACGGCGTCGGCGACGTCGAGGCTGCTGGTGAAGCAGGCCGCGAGGAGCGCCGGGTCCGTCTCGCCCCGGTGCCGGTTCGGGCCGACCGTGTGGATCACCCAGGGGGCGCGCAGCGCGTACCCCGCGGTGGGGACCGCCTGCCCGACGGGCAGCCCGTCCGGAAGGTCGGTGCGCCGCAGCTCCATGCACTCCTCGAGGAGCTGCGGGCCGGCGGCCCGGTGGATGGCGCCGTCGACCCCGCCCCCGCCCATGAGGGAGGAGTTGGCGGCGTTGACGATCGCGTCGACGTCCTGCTCGGTGATGTCGCCCCGGACGGCCTCGATACGCATCCCCCTATCGTGCCCGTCCGGGCGCGAGGGACAAGCGACGCCGCCGCCGCTGTGGACGGCGCGTCCTCACCCCGCCCGGGCGCCGTCTGTCCTGCGCGGGCGGCCAGTCACGCCGCTGGCGAACACGGGCACGGTCCGGAGCACCCCGCGGTTAGCCTTGATGAACGCTGCAGACCGGGAGCACCGGTCACGCTGCCCGTAAGGAGCCCCCATGTTCGAGAGATTTACCGACCGAGCCCGTCGCGTGATCGTCCTTGCCCAGGAAGAGGCACGGATGCTCAACCACAACTACATCGGGACCGAGCACATCCTGCTCGGGCTCATCCACGAGGGCGAGGGTGTGGCCGCGAAGGCGCTGGAGTCCCTCGACATCTCCCTCGAGGGCGTGCGGCAGCAGGTCACCGAGATCATCGGTGAGGGCCAGCAGGCCCCCGGCGGGCACATCCCCTTCACCCCCCGGGCGAAGAAGGTGCTCGAGCTGTCGCTGCGCGAGGCGCTGCAGCTGGGCCACAACTACATCGGCACCGAGCACATCCTCCTCGGCCTCATCCGTGAGGGCGAGGGTGTCGCGGCGCAGGTGCTCAACAAGCTCGGCGCCGACCTCAACCGGGTGCGCCAGCAGGTCATCCAGCTGCTCTCGGGCTACCAGGGCAAGGAGGCCGTCGCCGCCGGCGGCCCCGCCGAGGGTCAGCCCTCCGGCTCCGCGGTGCTCGACCAGTTCGGCCGCAACCTCACCCAGGCCGCCCGCGAGGGCAAGCTCGACCCCGTCATCGGGCGCGAGCAGCCCATAGAGCGTGTCATGCAGGTGCTCTCGCGGCGCACGAAGAACAACCCCGTCCTCATCGGCGAGCCCGGCGTCGGCAAGACCGCCGTCGTCGAGGGCCTGGCCCAGGCCATCGTCCGCGGCGACGTGCCCGAGACGCTGCGGGACAAGCAGCTCTACACGCTCGACCTCGGCTCTCTCGTCGCCGGCTCCCGCTACCGCGGTGACTTCGAGGAGCGCCTGAAGAAGGTGCTCAAGGAGATCCGCACCCGCGGTGACATCGTCCTGTTCATCGACGAGATCCACACCCTCGTCGGCGCCGGTGCGGCCGAGGGCGCCATCGACGCCGCGAGCATCCTCAAGCCGATGCTCGCCCGCGGTGAGCTGCAGACCATCGGTGCGACCACGCTCGACGAGTACCGCAAGCACATCGAGAAGGACGCCGCCCTCGAGCGCCGCTTCCAGCCGATCCTCGTGGACGAGCCGACCGTGGCCCACACGATCGAGATCCTCAAGGGTCTGCGCGACCGTTACGAGGCGCACCACCGCGTCTCGATCAACGACGAGGCCCTCGTGGCCGCCGCGACCCTGGCCGACCGGTACGTCTCCGACCGCTACCTGCCGGACAAGGCGATCGACCTCATCGACGAGGCGGGCGCGCGTCTGCGCATCCGCCGGATGACCGCCCCGCCGGAGCTCCGCGAGCTCGACGAGAAGATCTCCGAGGTCCGTCGCGAGAAGGAGTCCGCGATCGACGACCAGGACTTCGAGAAGGCCGCCGCGCTGCGCGACGACGAGAAGCAGCTCGCCGCACGCCGCGTGGAGCGGGAGAAGGCCTGGAAGGCGGGCGACCTCGACACGGTCGCGGAGGTGGACGAGGACCTCATCGCCGAGGTGCTGGCGATGTCGACCGGCATCCCGGTCTTCAAGCTCACCGAGGCCGAGTCCTCCAAGCTCCTGCACATGGAGGACGAGCTGCACAAGCGGATCGTCGGCCAGGAGGCCGCCATCACGGCGCTGTCCCAGGCCATCCGCCGCACCCGCGCCGGGCTCAAGGACCCCAAGCGTCCCGGTGGCTCGTTCATCTTCGCCGGCCCCACGGGCGTCGGTAAGACCGAGCTGGCCAAGGCGCTCGCCGAGTTCCTCTTCGGCGACGAGGACGCGCTCATCCAGCTCGACATGAGCGAGTTCTCCGAGAAGCACACCGTCTCGCGGCTCTTCGGCTCGCCCCCCGGGTACGTCGGCTACGAGGAGGGCGGCCAGCTCACCGAGAAGGTGCGCCGTCGTCCGTTCTCCGTCGTCCTGTTCGACGAGGTGGAGAAGGCCCACGCGGACATCTTCAACTCGCTCCTGCAGATCCTCGAGGACGGTCGCCTCACCGACGCGCAGGGCCGCGTGGTGAACTTCAAGAACACCGTCATCATCATGACGACGAACCTCGGCACCCGGGACATCGCCAAGGGCGTGCAGACCGGCTTCCAGGCGAGCGGCGAGCTGTCCAACGACTACGAGCGGATGAAGTCGAAGGTCAACGAGGAGCTCAAGCAGCACTTCCGGCCCGAGTTCCTCAACCGCGTGGACGACGTCATCGTCTTCCCGCAGCTCACCCAGGAGCAGATCGTCCAGATCGTCGACCTGATGATCGCCCACCTGGACGAGCGGATGCGCCAGCAGGCCATGACGATCCGGCTGACCGACGCTGCCAAGCTGCTGCTCGCCGAGCGGGGCTACGACCCGGTCCTCGGCGCCCGGCCGCTGCGCCGCGCGATCCAGCGGGAGATCGAGGACGTCCTGTCCGAGAAGATCCTGTACGGCGAGTTCAAGACCGGCCAGACCATCGAGGTCGACGCCGAGGGTGAGGGCCTGCTCGGGGAGTTCAAGTTCCGTGCGCTGGACGAGGGCTCCGTGCCCGCGCCCGAGCCGGTGGCCGTCGGTGGCACACCCACCGTCGAGCAGCGCCAGATGCCGACCGCCCCGTCCGGTGGCGGCGCGGGCGGCGGCGGCCAGCTGCAGCCCGGCTCCTGACGGTCCGACGAGGGCCGAGTGAGCACAGGGCCCGGCCCGGCCCGCTCGTCGTCTCGACGGGCGGCGCGGCGCGGGCGACCGTACGGTGGCAGGCAGACGGGACCGGCCGTGGTCTCGCGTGACGGAAGGAGGCCGCCCCATGGGTGCCGACGACAAGATCGAGAACACTGCCGAGAAGACCTCCGGGAAGATCAAGGAGGCCGTCGGCGACGCGACGGACAACCGGGACCTTCAGGCCGAGGGCAAGAAGGACCAGACGAAGGGCAGCCTCAAGCAGGCGGGCGAGAACATCAAGGACGCCTTCAAGTAGACCTGCTCCTCGAGTGCCCCGCGGGACGTCTCCCGCGGGGCACTCGTGCGTCCGGGCGGAAACCGTGCGCGGCTCGTGCAAGATCGGGGCGGGCGGCGACACAGGCAGGTCGGTGGGACCTGCCCGCCGTGGACGACGAGAGGGGCGCCAGTGCGCGACGAGGCGTGGTTCGACCAGCTGTACCATGACCACGCGACCGCCGTGTACCGCTACTTCCTGCGGCGCGCGCCCGGCGGCGACGCCGAGGACCTCACCGCCGAGGTGCTCGCCACCGCGTGGCGACGGCGGGCCGACGTGCCCGCCGAGGCCGTGCTGCCGTGGCTCTACCGCACGGCCGGCTACGTCCTGGCCAACCACCGGCGCAAGGTCGTCCCGGTCCCCGTCGCCACCGTGCCTGATGCCCCGACCGACGACGGCGACCCCCTGCTCGCGGCGCTCGCGGACGACGACGCCCGCACCGCCCTCGCCGCGCTCACCGAGCGTGACCGGCAGATCCTCGTCCTCCACGCCTGGGAGGGCCTGAGCGGGGTGGAGCTGGCCGAGGTGCTCGGGATCTCCCGGGGCGGGGCCGACGCCGCGCTGTCCCGGGCACGGTCCCGGCTCGCCGCCGCCTGGCCCGACTGACGGGCCCGGGCGTCCCACGGACGTCCGCTGTCGTGCGGAAGTCGGCTGTCGTGCGGAAGTCGGCTGTCGCGGGGAAGTCGGCTGTCGTGCGGAAGTCGGCTGTCGCGGGGGAGGGGCGCGGGGGGCGGGCGGGGCTTGCCGGGTCAGGGCAGGAGGCGGGCGCGGGTGAGGGCGACGAGCTCGACGAGGTCGGCCTGCGGGTCGGGCAGCGCGTCCGCCGGCCACCACGCGACATCGAGGGACTCCTCGGAGACGGCGTGCACGGCGTCGGACGGGGCGACGGCCACGAACCGGACGTCCAGGTGCGTGGCGCCGCCACGCGGGTCGCAGAACGGCACCGGGTGGGCGCTGAGCTGGACGGGGACCGGGTCGAGCACGAGCCCGGCGACGCCGGACTCCTCGGTGGCCTCGCGCAGCGCGGCGGCCGCGAGGGACGCGTCGCCCGGCTCGACGTGCCCGCCGAACTGGAACCAGCGCCGCGCCTTGCGGTGGAGGGTGAGCAGGACCCGCCCGCCGTCCGGGGAGACGACGATCGTGCTGGCGGTGAGGTGGTCGGGGTAGCACTCGCGCAGCGCGCCGAGCGGCTCGGCGCGCAGGTGGGCGACGTAGCGGTCGCGCAGCTCGGCCTGCCGCGGGGTGGGCGGGGTCCACTGCTCGAGCAGGGTGAGGGCGGAGGCGTGGAGGGTCACGTCGGCCAGCCTGCCACGCCCTCGTGCAAGATCCGTCCCGCCCCCGACACATGAGGGTCAGAGAGCCCGATCGAGACCTGGGAGGACCGATGGACGAGGACGAGGCACTGGCCCGGCTGCGCGCCGCTGACCCTGCCGCGGGCGCCGAGCCCGACGCCGAGCGGCTGGCCGAGCGGACGGCCGAGCACCGGGGCGACGAGCTCGCGGCGCGCCGTGAGCGCCGCACCCCGCGCTGGGCGGCGGTCGCCGCGGTCGCCGCGGGCGCGCTCGTCGTCGGTGGCGCCGGGTTCGGGATCGGGCGTGCCGCCACCGACGCCCCGGCGCCCCAGGCGGGCACCGGGCAGGTCGCCACCACCCCCGAGACCATGGCGGGTGGTGGCGAGGCCCGCGCGTCGGCCGACATGTCGTTCTCCGGCGGGATGGGCGGACGCACGACCTTCACCGCCCAGGGGCTCGGCGACGAGCGGTCCACCGCCGCGGCATGGGCGCTCGACGCCGCCGGCACGGTGAGCGCCGAGACCGCCTCCCGGGCGGCCGAGGTGCTCGGCGTCGAGGGGGAGCCGCGGCAGGAGGGCGGCTGGATCGTCGGCCCGGTCGACGGCAACGGCCCCACCGTGGAGATCGGCAACGACGGCAACGCCTCGGTATGGTTCTACGACCCGGCGATCGACGAGCTCCTCACGGACGTCGAGCCGATGCCGCTGCCCGAGCCCGCGGAGGGCTCGGCCGCGGAGGAGGGCATGAGCTCCTCGAGCGGGGACGCGGGCGTCCCTGACGTCGCCCCCGCGGAGCCGACGGGTGAGGGGCCCGAGGCGGACGCAGCGACCGACGGTCCCGGCGCCGTCCTGCGCGAGACCCTCGCCGCGCTCGGTGTCGACGCCGAGGCCGCGGAGTACGAGGTCCAGCCGCACTGGTCCGGGGGTGAGCTGCAGAGCGTCGTCGCCCACCAGACTGCAGGCGGCGCGCGCACCGGGCTCATGTGGAACGCCGAGGTCGCGGGCGACCGGGTGTACACCCTCAGCGGCCCGCTCGCCCCGCTCGTCCCGCTCGGCGACTACGAGGTCGTCAGCCCGACCGAGGCCGTGGCCCGGCTCGGCGACCCCCGCTTCGGCGGGTCGGAGGTGTGGCGCGACGACGTCATGCGGATCATGCCCGCCCCCGACGAGCGGGACTGGAACGCCCCGCCGGCCGCCCCGCCCGCGGCCGGGGACCCCATCCCGTGGTCGGTCACCGACGTGACGATCACCGCCGCCGAGCTCGGCCTCATCGAGCACTGGACCGACGGCGACGCGGCGCTGCTGCTGCCGGCCTACGAGCTGAGCGACGCCGACGGGCGGACCTGGCGGGTCCTCGCCGTCGCGGACGAGCAGCTGGCGTTCTAGGAACGACCCTCAGGCGGACGCCGTCCCGGGCGGGTTGGAGGGCCCCCCGGGACGGCGTCGACGTGTGTGCGGACCGGCGTAGCCTCGGGTGGTGACGAACCTCGAGCGCCGTCCCCAGGAGCGGGTGTGCGTCGCCCGGCCCGGTGAGGGCGTCGAGCTCATCGCGCCCCGCGACGTGCCCCTCGGCGGGCCGCGGGCGATGACGGTGCGGCGCACGCTGCCCTCCCGCGAGCGCTCGCTCATCGGCGCGTTCTGCTTCCTCGACCACTACGGCCCGGACGACGTCGCGGCCACCGGCGGGATGGACGTCGCGCCCCACCCGCACACCGGCCTGCAGACCGTCACCTGGATCTTCTCCGGACGGGTGCTCCACCAGGACGCCCTCGGCTCGGTGCAGACCATCGAGCCCGGGCAGCTCAACCTCATGACCGCGGGGCACGGGATCAGCCACTCCGAGGAGAGCACCCTCGCCCGGTTCCCCGCGGAGCGCTCCCTGCACGGCGTCCAGCTGTGGACCGTGCTGCCCGAGGCCACCCGGCACGGCGACCGGGCCTTCGAGCACGTCGCGCAGGTGCCGTCCTTCCGGACCGACGGCGCCCACGTCCAGGTCTTCCTGGGCGCCCTCGGCGGACTCACCTCCCCGGCCCGGGCCGACACCCCGCTCGTGGCCGCGCAGGTGGACCTGGCCGCGGGGGCGACCCTCCGCCTCCGCGTCGACCCCGCCTTCGAGCACGGCGTGCTCCTGGACTCCGGGGAGCTCACCGTCGCCGGCACCCCGCTCGAGCCGGCGTGGCTCGCCTACCTCGCCCCGGGCCGGGAGGAGCTCGTCCTGCAGGCCGGGACGGAGCCGGTGCGGGCGGTGCTCGTCGGCGGTGAGCCGTTCCCCGAGGAGGTGCTCATGTGGTGGAACTTCGTGGGCCGCACCCACGAGGAGGTCCTCACCGCCCGGGACCAGTGGCAGGCGGCCCTGGCGGGCGACCCGCAGGGGGCGGCCCGCTTCGGGACCGTGCCGGGGTACGCGGGGGCGCCGCTGCCGGCCCCCGAGCTGCCCAACGTGCGGCTGCGACCCCGCCGCCGGCGGGGGCAGCCCGAGCGACGCTGAGCCGCGGATCTCAGGCGACGAGGTCGGCGTACTCCGGGTGCCGCTCGACCCACCCGGCCATGAACGGGCACCGCGGCAGCACCCGCAGGCCGTGGTCCCGGGCCGTGTCCAGCGCCGTCCGGGCGAGGGCCGAGCCGACGCCGTGCCCCTCGGCCGCCCTGTCCACCACCGTGTGGGTGAGGACGAGGACGTCGCCCTCCCGCTCGTAGAGCGCGACGCCGAGGAGCTCCTGCCCGGACGTCGCCTCGTACCGGTGCCGCTGGGGATTGTCCTCCACCTCGATCTCAGCCATGCGGCACCGTAACCGGTTCCACTGCCACAGGCTCGCGGAGCGCACCTGGGCACTACGTCACAGGCCGGATGTGACGGACGTCGCTAAAGTGACGAACGCCGGCGAGGCGCGCTCGCCGCGTGAAGCAGGACGGGGAACGCTGATGGCGAAGTACGTCTACCGCTTCAGTGAAGGCGGTATGGACCAGAAGGACCTGCTCGGTGGGAAGGGGGCGAACCTCGCCGAGATGAGCCGGCTGGGGCTGCCTGTCCCGCCGGGCTTCACCATCACCACCGAGGCGTGCCGGGCGTTCATGCGCGACGGCGTCGTCCCGGCGGACCTGCGCGTGGAGGTCACGCTCGCGCTGCGCGAGATGGAGGACTCGCTGCGCCGCGGGCTCGGTGACTTCCACGAGCCGCTGCTCGTCTCCGTGCGCTCGGGCGCGAAGTTCTCCATGCCCGGGATGATGGAGACCGTCCTCAACGTCGGCCTCAACGACGCCTCTGTCCAGGGGCTCACCGAGTACACCGGGGACGAGCGGTTCGCCTGGGACTCCTACCGGCGGCTCATCCAGATGTTCGGCAAGACCGTGCTCGACATCGACGGTGACCTCTTCGCCGACGCGCACGACGCCCTCAAGGCCGAGCGCGGGGTGAAGGACGACACCGAGCTCACCGGTGCGGACCTGCGCGGCCTCGTCCGGACGTTCAAGGAGATCGTCCGCGAGCAGTCCGGGCAGGACTTCCCGCAGCACCCGCGCCAGCAGCTCGACATGGCCATCGAGGCCGTGCTCCGCTCCTGGAACACCGACCGGGCCGTCCTCTACCGCCGCCAGGAGGGCATCCCGGGCGACCTCGGCACGGCGGTCAACGTCCAGGCGATGGTCTTCGGGAACCTCGGCCCGACGTCGGGCACCGGGGTGTGCTTCACCCGCGACCCCTCGACCGGGCACTCCGGGGTCTACGGGGACTACCTGCCCAACGCGCAGGGCGAGGACGTCGTCGCCGGCATCCGCAACACGGTGCCGCTCGCCGAGCTCGAGGCGATCAACCCGGAGGCCTACTCCGAGCTGCGCCAGGCGATGCGCCGGCTGGAGACCCACTACCGCGACCTGTGCGACATCGAGTTCACCATCGAGGACGGCCGGCTCTGGCTCCTCCAGACCCGCGTGGGCAAGCGCACCGCCGCCGCCGCGTTCCGCGTCGCCACCCAGCTGGTCGACGAGGACCTCATCACGATGGACGAGGCGATCAGCCGGGTGACCGGCGCCCAGCTCGGCAAGCTGCTCTTCCCGCAGTTCGACGCCGAGGCGGACACCGAGCTGCTCACCACCGGCATGGCTGCCTCGCCGGGCGCGGCCGTCGGGGAGATCGTCTTCGACAACGCCCAGGCGGTCGCACGCACCGAGGCCGGGGCCGAGGTCATCCTCGTGCGGCGCGAGACCAACCCCGACGACCTCCAGGGCATGATGGTCGCCGCCGGCATCCTCACCGCGCGCGGCGGCAAGACCTCCCACGCCGCCGTCGTCGCCCGCGGCATGGGCACCTGCGCCGTCGTCGGGGCCGACGCGCTCGACGTCGACGTCGCCCGCCAGGAGGTCCGGGTCGCCGGCCACACGCTGCACGCGGGTGACATCATCGCCATCGACGGGACGACCGGCGAGGTGTTCCTCGGCGAGGTGCCCGTCGTCGACTCCCCGGTGATGACCTACATCTCCCACGGCATGGACGCCGGCCTCGCCGCGGCACCGGACGAGGAGACCCGCGAGCTCATCGTCGCCGTCCACCGCGTCCTCAGCCACGCCGACGACGTCCGCCGGCTCGGGGTGCGCGCGAACGCGGACACCGCCGAGGACGCCGCCCGCGGCCGTGAGCGCGGGGCCGAGGGCATCGGCCTGTGCCGCACCGAGCACATGTTCCTCGGGGACCGGCGCGAGCTCATCGAGCGGGTCATCCTCGCCGGCGACGACGACGAGGAGCGCACTGCGGCGCTCGAGGCGCTCCTGCCGCACCAGCGGGCCGACTTCATCGACATCCTGCGCGCGATGGACGGGCTGCCGACGACGATCCGGCTCATCGACCCGCCGCTCCACGAGTTCCTGCCCGATCTCACCGAGCTGTCGGTGGAGGTGGCGCTCGCGAAGGAGCGGGGGGAGGTGGACGAGAAGCGTGAGCGGCTGCTCGCCGCGGTGCGCCGGATGCACGAGGCCAACCCGATGCTCGGCCTGCGCGGCGTGCGCCTCGGGCTGGTCGTCCCCGGGCTGTTCGCCCTCCAGGTGCGCGCCATCGCCCAGGCGACCGCGACCCTGCGCGCCGAGGGCGCCGACCCGCGGCCGGAGATCATGGTCCCGCTCGTCGGCTCGGTCCGCGAGCTCCAGCTCGTGCGGCAGGAGACCGAGCGGATCCTCGCCGAGGAGGGCAGGGCGGCGAACGTGCTCCTCGACCTGCCCGTCGGCGTGATGATCGAGCTGCCGCGAGCGGCGCTCACCGCCCACCGCATCGCCGAGCAGGCGGACTTCTTCTCCTTCGGCACCAACGACCTCACCCAGACGACCTGGGGCTTCTCCCGGGACGACGTCGAGGCGGCGTTCTTCTCCCAGTACCTGGCCAACGGCGTGCTGCGCATCTCCCCGTTCGAGACGATCGACGGCGAGGGCGTGGGCCCGCTCGTGCGGGCCGGCGTCGCGGGCGGACGGGCGACCAAGCCGCAGCTGAAGATGGGGGTGTGCGGCGAGCACGGCGGGGACCCGGAGTCGATCCACTTCTTCCACTCCGCGGGGCTCGACTACGTCTCCTGCTCCCCCTACCGGGTGCCGGTGGCCCGGCTCGAGGCCGGACGGGCGGCCGTCATGGCGGGGGAGGACGCGACGGCGTGACCGTGGCGCGCGGCCCCGGGGCGGACCCGGGGCCGCGCG
>NZ_VDFS01000060.1:30639-64355 GCF_006151955.1 Georgenia sp. 311
GCGACGACGAGCTCTCCGCCCTCCGTCGCTGAGCGACAATGAGGAGTGAGCATGAGCGAGGAGATCCGCAAGGGTCTGGTCGGCGTCGTCGCCGACCGGACGGCGATATCGGAGATCGACCCGGAGACGAGCTCGCTGCTCTACCGGGGCTACGCGGTGGAGGAGCTGGCCGCGCGGTGCACCTTCGAGGAGGTCGCCTACCTCCTGTGGCACGGTGAGCTGCCCACCCGGCTGCAGCTCCTGGAGATGGAGGGGGAGGGCCGCGCCCAGCGCGCGATGGACGAGCGGGTGCGCACCGCCGTCGACCTCCTGCCGACGACGGCGCACCCGATGGAGGTCCTGCGCACCGCGGTGAGCGTCATCGGGGCCACCGACCCGTACGCCGGGGACCGCTCCTCCGACTACGCCAAGGCGGTCCGGCTGCTCAGCCAGATCCCGCCCGTCATCGCCTACGACCAGCGCCGCCGGCGCGGGCTGCCGGTCGTCCCGCCCCGCCCGGACCTCGGGTTCGTGGAGAACTTCCTCCACATGACCTTCGGGCGGGTGCCCGCCCCCGTCGTCGTCGACGCCTTCCGCATCTCCCTCATCCTCTACGCCGAGCACTCCTTCAACGCCTCGACGTTCACCGCCCGCGTCATCACCTCGACGCTCTCGGACCTCTACTCCGCCGTCGTCGGGGCGATCGGCGCGCTCAAGGGCCCGCTCCACGGCGGCGCCAACGAGGCCGTCATGGACACGCTGGAGGAGATCGGGGACGCGTCGCGCACCCTCGCGTGGCTCGACGAGACCCTGGCCGCCCGGCGCCGGGTGATGGGCTTCGGGCACCGCGTCTACAAGAAGGGCGACCCGCGCGTGCCGACGATGCGTGCGGCTCTCGGGCGGCTCGTCGAGCACTACGAACGGCACGACGTGCTCGACCTCTACACCTCCCTCGAGCGGGCGATGGCGGAGCGCACCGGCATCGCGCCGAACCTCGACTACCCCTCCGGGCCCGCCTACCACCTCATGGGCTTCGACACCCGCTTGTTCACGCCGCTGCTCGTCGCCGCGCGCGTCACCGGGTGGACGGCGCACGTCATGGAGCAGGCCGCCGACAACACCCTCATCCGGCCGCTGGCGGACTACGTCGGCGCCGAGGAGCGGCATGTGGCGGAGCACGATGGGTGAGAGGGTGGCGACCTGAGCCGCACCGGAGGGAGAAGCATGCTGAGGATCGGGTACAAGGCGTCCGCCGAGCAGTTCGGACCGGGGGAGCTCGTCGACCTCGTCGTCCAGGCCGAGCAGGCCGGGTTCGAGTCGGCGTTCATCTCCGACCACCTGCAACCCTGGCGGCACGAGGGCGGGCACGCCCCCGCCTCGCTGCCGTGGCTCGGGGCGGCCGGCGCGCGGACCGAGCGGATCGTGCTCGGCACCTCCGTCCTCACCCCGACCTTCCGCTACCACCCGGCCGTCATCGCCCAGGCCTTCGCCACCCTCGGGTGCCTCTACCCCGGCCGCGTCATCCTCGGCGTCGGCTCCGGCGAGTCCCTCAACGAGGCCGCCCTCGGCATCCCGTGGCCCCCCGGCAAGGAGCGCCTCGCCCGCCTGCGCGAGGCGGTCGACCTCATCCGGCAGCTGTGGTCGGGGGAGCGGGTGACCTTCGAGGGCACCTACTACCGCACCGAGAACGCGACGATCTACGACCGCCCCGAGGAGCAGGTGCCGATCTACATCGGCGCCTCCGGCCCGGTCGCCACCCGCTTCGCGGGCCGCGTGGGCGACGGCTTCATCACGACGTCGGGCAAGGCTCCCGAGCTCTACACGGACAAGCTCCTGCCCGCCCTGGAGGAGGGTGCCGAGCAGGCCGGCCGCACGCTCGCCGACCTCGACCTCCTCATGGAGGTCAAGGTCTCCTTCGACCCGGACCGCCGACGCGCCATGGAGGACACCCGGCACTGGGCGGCGCTCGCGCTCACCCCCGAGGAGAAGACCGGCGTCGAGGACCCGGTGGAGATGCAGCGCCTGTCCGACGCGCTCCCCCTCGAGCGGGCCGCCTCGCGCTGGATCGTCTCCGACGACCCGGACGAGCACGTCGAGCGCATCCGCACCTACGTCGACCTCGGCTTCCGCCACCTCGTGTTCCACGCGCCCGGCCCCGACCAGCGGCGCTTCATCGAGCTCTACGGCGAGGAGGTCATCCCGCGGCTGCGGCGGCTCACCGTCCCCGGTGGTCCCGCCGCGCCGTGAGCCGGAGCGGCTTGCCGGGCGCGGGCAGTGGCAGGATCTAGGGCGTGACGACGACCGAGCCCGCCCCGCCCGCCCCGGCCGACCAGCGCTCCGAGCTCGTCGCCGCGCTGCGCGCGGCCGTCGACGGAGCGGTGCACGACGACCCCCTCCACCGCGGCCTGTACTCCACCGACGCCTCGAACTACCGAGTGGTGCCCGAGGTCGTCGTCGTCCCCAGGGACGTCGACGACGCCCGCGCCGCCCTCGACACCGCCCGCCGGCTCGGCGCGCCGGTCACCACCCGTGGCGCCGGCACCTCGATCGCCGGCAACTCCATCGGCCCGGGGGTCGTCATCGACTTCTCCCGGCACGTCAACCGCATCCTCGAGCTCGACCCCGAGGCACGCACCGCGCGCGTGGAGCCGGGCGTGATCATGTCCGACCTCCAGCGTGCCGCCCGGCCGCACGGGCTGCGCTTCGGCCCCGACCCCTCGACCCAGAACCGTGCCACCTTCGGCGGGATGATCGGCAACAACGCCTGCGGCCCGCACGCCGTGGCCTACGGGCGCACCGCCGACAACGTCGCCTTCCTCGACGTCGTCGACGGCACCGGCCGCTCCTTCACCGCCGGCCGCGGGAGCCTGGACGTCGTCCCCGGCCTCGACCGGCTCGTGAGCGCCAACCTCGCGACCATCCGTACCGAGCTCGGCCGCTTCAAGCGGCAGGTGTCCGGGTACAGCCTGGAGCACCTCCTGCCGGAGAACGGCACGGACCTGGCGAAGATGCTCGTCGGCAGCGAGGGCACGCTCGTCACCGTCCTGGGCGCGACCGTCGACCTCGTCCCCGTCCCCTCCGCGCCGGTCCTCGTCGCGCTCGGCTACCCGGACATGGCCGCCGCGGCCGACGCCGTGCCCGCCGTGCTCGCCCACGCGCCGCTCGCCGTCGAGGGCATCGACGCACGCCTCGTCGACGTCGTGCGCCGTCACCACGGCCCGCAGGCCGTCCCCGAGCTGCCGCCCGGCGGCGGCTGGCTGCTCGTCGAGGTCGGCGGGCACGACGACGCGGACGCCCTCGACAACGCCCGCCGGCTCGCGGCCGACAGCGGGACCGACGCCGTCGCCGTCGTGCCCGCCGGACCGCAGGCCGACGCGCTGTGGCGGATCCGCGCCGACGGCGCCGGCCTGGGCGGGCGCACGCCCTCCGGCGCGCAGGGCTGGCCCGGGTGGGAGGACGCCGCCGTCCCGCCCGAGAAGCTCGGCGCCTACCTGCGCGACTTCGAGGCGCTCATGGCCGACCACGGGGTCGACGGGCTGCTCTACGGCCACTTCGGCGACGGGTGCATGCACGTGCGCATCGACATGCCGCTGCAGAGCCCGGAGGGGATCGCCCCCTCGCGCGACTTCCTCGTCGCCTCCGCCGAGCTCGTCACCTCCTACGGCGGCTCGCTGTCCGGCGAGCACGGCGACGGCCGCGCCCGCAGCGAGCTGCTCCCGCTCATGTACAGCGGGGAGATGATCGACCTCTTCGGGAAGGTCAAGACCCTCTTCGACCCCGCCGAGCAGCTCAACCCCGGCGTCCTCGTGCGGCCCGCGCCGCTCGACGCGGACCTGCGCCGCCCCTACGCCCGGCCGTTGCCGCCCGTCGCCGGCGGATTCACCTTCCACGAGGACGGCGGGGACCTCACCACCGCCGTCCACCGCTGCACCGGCGTGGGCAAGTGCCGCTCGGACAACTCCGCCGCGGGCGGCTTCATGTGCCCGTCCTACCGGGCCACCAAGGACGAGAAGGACGTCACCCGCGGCCGCGCGCGCATCCTCCAGGAGCTCGCCAACGGTTCCCTCGTGACCGACGTGCGCAGCCCGGCCGTGCACGCCTCGCTCGACCTGTGCCTCTCGTGCAAGGCGTGCTCGAGCGACTGCCCGGCCGGCGTCGACATGGCGCGCTACAAGTCCGAGGTGCTCCACCGCAGCTACCGGCGCCGGCTGCGGCCGGTCAACCACTACGCCCTCGGCTGGCTGCCCCGCTGGTCCCGGCTCATCACCCAGGTGCCCGCCGTCACCCGGCTCGTCAACGCCGTGCTCGGTGTGCGCCCGGTCGCGCGGCTCGTCATGCGCGCCGGGGGCATGGACCCGCGGCGCCAGATGGTCGGCTTCGCCACCGAGCGCTTCTCCCGGTGGGCCCGCGGCAACGCCCAGGTCGCCTCCGCCCCGACGCCGGGCGGGGAGGCCCGGCCGCGCCAGGTGCTCCTGTGGGCGGACTCCTTCTCCGAGACGCTCGACGGCGCCGGGGCGCGGGCGATGGTCCGCGTGCTGCGCGAGGCCGGCTACGAGGTGCTCGTCCCCGACGAGCAGGCCTGCTGCGGCCTCACCTGGATCTCCACCGGCCAGCTCGACGGCGCCCGCCGCCAGCTCGAGCGGACCATGGCGGTGCTGGGCCCGTTCGCCGTCAACGGGGTGCCGATCATCGGCGTCGAGCCCTCGTGCACGGCCGTCCTGCGCGACGACCTGCTCGACCTGTTCCCCGACGACCCGCGCGCCCGGAGCATCGCGGAGGGCACCTACACCCTCGCCGAGCTGCTCACCGCGCCCGCCCCGCTCGGGCCGGGGGAGGACTGGCAGCCGCCCTCGCTCGAGGGCGTCGAGGTCGTCGCCCAGCCGCACTGCCACCACCACTCGGTCATGGGCTGGGAGGCCGACGCCGCCGTGCTCGCCCGGGCCGGCGCCACCGTCACCCGCCTCGCCGGGTGCTGCGGCCTGGCCGGGAACTTCGGCATGGAGAAGGGGCACTACGAGGTCTCGGTCCAGGTCGCCGAGAACGCCCTGCTCCCCGCGCTGCGGGAGGCCGGTCCCGAGGCGGTCTACCTCGCCGACGGCTACTCCTGCCGCACCCAGGGTGAGCAGCTGGCCGGGCGCCACGGCATCCACCTCGCCCAGCTCCTCGCCGGCGAACGCCGCTAGCCGCCGTCCCGCCCCCCGCGCCAAGCCACCCCCGCCGAGCGCTGCTCCTGCACGCGGGTGTGCGCGCGATCCAGCGCTCGGCGGGTGAGGGGCGGGTGTGGGGTGCGGGCCCGCGGCAATGGAGGCGGAGACCATGCTCCGGGGCGACCCGTGGGCCGGGCCTGCATGAGAGGATGGGGGCCATTCCCCGCCGGAGCGAGAGTTCAGGTCACTGCCGTATGCCGCTGTTCGAGTTCGATGCCGGCCAGCTCGTCCGGGCACAGGTCGGGCACGCCGTCCACGACCCCGTCGGCCCCGCCGTGCTGGAGGCCGTCCGCGCACAGATCCTCGACATCCTCGGGCTCCCGGTCTTCCCGGTCACCTGGCAGGACGACGACGGGTCCCCCCGCCTGACCGCCATGGACCCCTCGGGCAACGTCGTGAGCATCGCGGTCCTCGAGCGGCTGGACGCGAGCGCGCTCGTCGCCGCCCTCGGACGGGCCGGGACCCAGCGCGGCTGGATCGAGATCGCCCAGAGCTACCCCCGCGGGCTCGCTGCCTTCCGGCGCGACTGGAACGCCTTCCGGGAGTCGCAGCCGGTCGGCACGGCCGTCGCCGCGCGCGTCCACGTCGCCGCCGCCGCCATCGACGACGACGTCCGCGGGGCCGTCGACGCGCTCGTCGGCTCCGGCGTCGTCGTCCACGAGCTCGGCGTGCGCACGATGTCCAACGGCAGGCTCTTCCTCGACGTCGCCGAGCTCAGTCACCCCGTCGCCCCCCTGCCGTGGCTGCTCCCCTCCCGGCCCGTCATCGAGAGCCTCCCCGGCCCCGCCGCGCTGGCTCCGACGACCGTGCCGACGCCGGACACCCCGGCCACCCCGGCACCGGCCACCCCGGCGCCCGCCGACGAGCCGACGCCCGCCCCGGCGGCACGGCCCGCCGGGAACGGGACGGTTCCCACGCGCCCGCGGCGCCGGGAGTTCCGCACGGTCCCGCACGAGGACCTGGTGCGCATCTCGGCGAGCCTCGGCGCCCCCACCCCCATCGTGTGGGTGGACAACGGCCGCCGCGGCGAGGCGACGCTGAGTCCTGACGGCTGGATCGTCGTCGCCGGGGAGGCCTTCCCGGCCCCTGAGGCCGCGGCCGGTGCCGTCACCGGCGGGGAGGTGGCCGTCGACGCGTGGGCCGCGTGGCGCTTCGGTGAGGACGGGCCCAGCCTGCGCGAGGCGCGCGAGGAGCTGCAGTCCGTGCCCGCCCGCCCCAGCCGCGAGGGCGCCCGGCTCAGCCGTCGGGAGCTGCGTAGGCGCGCAGCCAGCGAGTGAGCTCGCGGTAGGCCTCCCCCCGCACCCGGGCGGGGGACAGGAAGACGTCGTGCACGGCGTTCGGCACCCGGGCGACCGTGACGAGCGGTCCCAGGCCGACGGCTCGCCGCACGGTGAGCTCGACGTCGATGACGGTGTCCGCGCGGCGCATCTCCTCCGACCACCTCGTGGCGAAGTGGGAGGAGCCGGAGACGAGGACGAGCACCGGGCAGGTGATGGCCAGCCCGGCAGCGACCTGGGAGTGGCCCGCGAGGACGGCCGCCAGCCAGCCCGGCCGGATCGGCGCGCTCGGGCTCGTGCGCCACGCAGGCTCCAGTGCCCAGCCGGTCACCGCGGGGTCGGGCTCGGCCTCCACCTCGCCGTCGAGCGGGTCGACGTCCTCGCCGCCGCCCGCGAGGATCCGGGTGTAGAAGCCGAGGTCACGCACCGGGAGCACGGCACGCGGCTGGTAGCGCGCGATCCGCTCGATGACGGGCTGGCCCACGGCGCGCAGCAGCCCCGAGCCCTGGAGCTCGAGCCAGGGCGCGTTGAGGACGAGCGCGCGCAGGGCGCCGGGGTGCCGGTGGGCCCACAGCGCCGCGGTGAGCCCACCGGTCGAGTGCCCCATGAGGACGAGGTCCTCGAGCCCCGGGTGGTCGGCGCGGATGAGGTCGCGGGCGGCGTGGATCTCCTCGTCGTACGTCGAGAGCGACTCGACGTAGCCGCGCAGCTGGCCGGGCCGCAGGCTGCGACCGTAGCGGCGCAGGTCCACCGCGTAGAACGCGGCACCCTGCGCCGCGCACCGGCGGGCGAGCTCGCGCTGGTGGAAGTAGTCGTTCCACCCGTGGATGTGGAGCATCGCGACGTGCGGCGGGGTGGCCGGCGGGCCGTCCGGGTCGTCCTCCGGCCGGTAACGCACGACGGTCGCGACGACCGGTCCGTCCTCGTCCGGGAGGAGCTCGACCGTCCGGGCGGTGAACCCGGCGCCCAGCACGTCCGGGCCCCACTCGCCCACCGGGGCGGGGGCCAGCTCGTGGAGCGCGGCGTCGGGGTCGAACGCCTCGACCGGCTCGGGCCCGTCGGGGGCGGGTGACGCCGGGAGGGAGGTGTCGTCGTCGTCGGGGGCGGGCTCCTCGGCCCGGTCGGCACGCAGGAACGGGATGGTCGGCACGCCCCCAGCATGACCTGCGGCGGGCCGGACTGCACGCCTCAAGGGCGGGCGACCTGCCGCAGGAACTCCCCGAGGTGCCGGCTCATCTGCTCGTGCTCGATGAGGAAGCCGTCGTGGCCGTACGGGGAGCGCACGTAGCGCACCGGACGCGCCCCGGGCACCGCCGCCGCGATCCGCTCCGACTCGTGGGGCAGGAAGAGCCGGTCGGAGTCGACGGCGACGACGAGCGTGTCCGCCGTGATCGTCGACAGTGCCGCGCGCACCCCGCCGCGGTCGCGGCCGACGTCGTGGGTGAGCATCGCGCGGGTGAGCGCGACGTAGCTGTTCGCGTCGAAGCGCAGGGTGAGCTTGGACCCGTGGTGGTCGAGGTAGGACTGCACCGCGAAGCGGCCCCCGAGCATCGGGTCCTCCGCGTGCTGGTGGATCCGCCCGAAGCGCGTCTCGAGCTCCTCGGCGCTGCGGTAGGTCGTGTGCGCGATGCGCCGCGCGAGCGCGAGACCCGCGTGCGGGCCCTGCCCCGGCCCGGCGGCGTAGTAGTCCCCGCCGCGGTAGTTCGGGTCGAGGGTGATCGCGGCGAGCTGGGCGTGCGCCCAGGCGATCTGGTCGGCGGTGGTCTGGGCGCCGGAGGCGATGACGGCGATCGACCGGACCCGCTCGGGCGCCAGGATCGCCCACTCGAGCACCCGGTGGCCGCCCATCGAGCCGCCGACGACGTTCGCCCACCGCTCGATGCCGAGCAGGTCGGTGAGCTCGAGCTCGGCCGCGACCTGGTCACGCACGGTGACGTGCGGGAAGCGGCTGCCCCACGGTGTGCCGTCGGGGGCGGGGGAGGAGGGGCCGGTGCTGCCCTGGCACCCGCCGAGCACGTTCGGCGCGACGACGAACCACCGGTCGGTGTCGATCGCCAGCCCCGGGCCGACGATCGAGGACCACCAGCCCGGGCTCACGTGCCCCGGGCCCGCCGGACCGGCGACGTGCGAGTCGCCGGTGAGCGCGTGGCACACGAGGACTGCGTTGTCGCGCGCCTCGTTGAGCTCCCCCCACGTCTCGTAGGCGAGGGTGACGCCGGGGAGCCGGCCACCGGCCTCGAGATGGAGCGCGCCGATGTCGGCGAAGGAACGGGCGCCCGGCCCGTGCTGCGGGTGCCAGGCCCCGGTCGTCGGGATCTGCTCGGGCTCGACGCGCGAGCGCACGCGGCGGGACGGGCCCACCGCGTGCGCCACGCGCCGCTCGTCGGTCACGAGGAGTGCTCGCCCCCGACGGCCGCCGTCGCCGCGGACACGGCCGCCGCCGCCCGCAGGCCCTTCTCGAGGTCGGCGAGGATGTCGTCGATGTGCTCCAGGCCCACGGCCAGGCGCACGAGCCCCGGGCTCACCCCGGCGCCGGCGAGGGCGGCCTCGTCGAGCTGGGAGTGGGTGGTGGACGCCGGGTGGATGACGAGGGAGCGCACGTCGCCGATGTTGGCGACGTTGGAGTGCAGCTCGAGTGCGTCGACGAACGCGATGCCGGCCTCGTAGCCGCCGGCCAGCTCGAAGGTGAGGACGGCGCCCGCGCCGCGCGGGGCGTACTTGCGCGCCCGCTCGTACCAGGGCGAGGACGGCAGGCCCGCGTAGCCGACCTTCGTCACCTGGTCCTGCGCCTCGAGGAACTCCGCGACGCGCTGGGCGTTGGCGACGTGCCGCTCCACGCGCAGCGACAGCGTCTCGATGCCCTGGCCGATGAGGAAGGCGTTGAACGGGGAGACGGCCGCGCCGAGGTCGCGCAGGAGCTGGACGCGGGCCTTGAGGATGAAGGCCGGGGCGCCGAGGTCCTTGAAGACGAGCCCGTTGTAGCTCGGGTCGGGGGTGTTGTAGTTGGGGAACTTCTCCGGGTCGGCGGACCAGTCGAACGTGCCGCCGTCGACGATGGCGCCGGCGATCGACGTGCCGTGGCCACCGAGGTACTTCGTCGCCGAGTGGACGACGATGGCCGCGCCGTGCTCGAGCGGGCGGATGAGGTAGGGCGTGGCCACGGTGTTGTCCACGACGAGCGGCACGCCGTTCTCGTGGGCGATCGCTGCGACCGTCTCGATGTCGAGGACGTCCTGCTTGGGGTTGGGGATCGTCTCGGCGAAGAAGAGCTTGGTGTTGGGGCGGACCGCGTCGCGCCAGGCCTGCGGGTCGTCGGGGTCGGTGACGAACGTCGTCGTGATCCCGAGCTTGGGCAGGGTGTGACGCAGGAGGTTGTAGGTGCCGCCGTAGAGGCTCGGGCTGGCGACGACGTGGTCACCGACCTCGGCGATGTTGAGGATCGCGTAGGTCTCCGCCGCCTGTCCGGAGGCGACGAGCAGACCGCCGACGCCGCCCTCGAGCGCCGCGATGCGGTCCTCGACCGCCGCCTGCGTCGGGTTGGTGATGCGGGTGTAGATCGGGCCGAGCTCGGCGAGGGCGAAGCGGTTGGCGGCCTGCTCGGCGCTCTCGAAGACGAAGGAGGTCGTCTGGTAGATCGGCAGGGCGCGGGCGCCGGTGGCGGGGTCGGGCTGCTGGCCCGCGTGGATCTGCTTGGTCTCGAAGGACCAGGTGGACTCGCTCATGGTGTTCTCCAGGAAGTGGGGGGAGCGGGCGGCGAGCGGCTCCCTGCCGGCACGCCGACCCTGGAAGGGGCGGGGCGCACGGCGGCCTGGCGCCGACGTCGGCGGGCATGCGAACGTGCGCTGCGGTCAGGTGCACATTCGACGGCTCATGCGGCGAGACTACGAACGCCGCCCGCGCCCCGAAACCCCCATCTCGGACACCGGACGGCGGGTCGGGGCCGTGTCCACCAGGCGGACGGCGGTGGACAGGCGGTGCGGGGTTCGCCACTGCCGGTGCTCTCGGTACTCCTGAGCGGGCGCGGGGTGCGTGAAGGGGCGCACGGTGGGCGCTCGCGGCGGCGCCGGAACTACAGGGGTGTTACTCGTGTTACTCATGTGACGGGTGTTTTCTTCTGTGGCTTGGCGCGCTACCTTGGGAGCCCGGACGTGTGGTGCGGCCGGGTGAGGGAGGACCCTGTGGGCTGGACGGACCGTCGACGGCACGTGGTCGTGTCGATCGCCGTGATGGCACTGTCGGGCGGCATGGTCATCAGCCCCGCGACGGCGGAGCCGCCGACGCAGGACGAGATCGCCGCAGCGCGCGAGGCCGAGGGGCGCACCGCCTCGAGCATCGCCGAGCTCGAGGTCGAGCTCGCCGGGCTCTCCAGCCTGCTCGAGGAGGCGACCATCCGCGCCCAGCAGGCCAACGAGACCTACCTCGACGCCCAGGTCGGGCTCGAGGAGTCGACCGCGCGCGCCGCCGAGGCGCAGCAGGCAGCCGCGGAGGCCCAGGAGGAGGTCGAGCAGCAGCGCGCCGTCATCGGACGCATCGCGATGGCGGCCTACCGCTCCGGGCCGGGGGCGCTCGGCCCCGTCGAGCCCCTGCTCTCCGCCGACAGCTTCGAGAACGCCATGCGGCGCGCCACGCACACCGACCGCATGGGCACCCGCGCGGACGAGGCGCTCCAGCGCTTCCAGGCCAGCGAGCTCGTCGCCGCCACCTTCCAGCGGCGCGCCGACGAGGCCGCCGCCGAGCAGGAGCAGGCGACGACGGCGCTCGCCTCCGCCGCGGAGGAGGCCCGTGCCTCGGCCGCGAGCGCCGAGACCCAGCTCGCCCTGTCCGCCGACCGTCGCGCCGCCCTCATCGACCAGCTCGCCGCGCAGCGCGGCACCACCGCCGAGCTCGAGCGTGAGCGGCAGGACGCCCTGGACGCCGAGCGGCAGCGCCGCGAGGCCGAGGTGGCCCGCGCTGCCGCCCTCGAGACGGCGGCCCGCGAGCAGGAGGCCGCCTCCCGCGACGCGGCGAACCGTGAGCAGGCAGCCCGTGAGCAGGCGGCCCGTGACGAGGCCGCCCAGCAGCAGCCGTCCGCGCCCCAGCCCTCGCGTCCCTCGCCCGCACCGGCACCCGCACCCGCACCTGCCCCGGCGCCCGAACCCGCCCCGGCACCCGCACCCGCCCCGGCTCCGGCACCCGCCCCCGCTCCCGCCCCGCCGGCGTCCAACGCCGCCCGCGCCGCGCTGGACTGGGCGCGCACCCAGCTGGGCAAGCCCTACGTGTGGGGCGCCGCCGGTCCCGACGGGTACGACTGCTCGGGCCTCACCCAGACCGCCTTCGCCCGGGCCGGGGTCTCCCTGCCGCGCACGACCCGCGCGCAGTACGCCGCGACCACCCGCGTTCCGGTGTCCGACCTCCAGGCCGGCGACCTCATCTTCTACTCGAGCAACGGGCAGACCTCGGGCATCTACCACGTGGCGATCTACGCCGGGAACGGCATGCGGCTGCACGCGCCGTCGCCGGGCAAGACCGTCGAGCTCGTGCCGATGTACTGGCCCAACGTGCTGCCCTACGGCGGACGCGTCTGACCGGCGTCCCACCCGACGACAACGCCCCCGGACCGCGCGGTCCGGGGGCGTCGTCGTGACGGTGCGGGTGGTCAGCCGGCCTGGCCGGGGCCGTGCGGGTCGGCGTGGGCGTAGTAGCCCTCGTCCTTCGCGCGCTGGAAGGAGCGACGGATCTCCGCCTCGGCCTCCTCGCGGCCCACCCAGTGGGCGCCCTCGACGGACTTGCCGGGCTCGAGGTCCTTGTAGACCTCGAAGAAGTGCTGGATCTCCAGGCGGTGGAACTCGCTCACGTCCTCGATGTCCGTGCGCCACGACGCGCGCTGGTCACCCGTGGGCACGCACAGCACCTTGTCGTCACCGCCGGCCTCGTCGCGCATGCGGAACATGCCGAGGGCGCGGCAGCGGATGAGGCAGCCGGGGAACGTGGGCTCCTCGAGGAGCACCAGGGCGTCCAGCGGGTCCCCGTCCTCACCGAGGGTGTCCTCGATGAACCCGTAGTCGTCGGGGTAGCGGGTGGAGGTGAAGAGCATCCGGTCCAGCCGGATCCGTCCCGTCTCGTGATCCACCTCGTACTTGTTGCGGTTCCCCTTGGGGATCTCGATCGTGACGTCGAACTCCACTGCCTGACCTTTCGTCTGCCGCCGCGGGCGATGAGCGTACCGGGTACTAGTGTGGACCACCGGCGGGAGTGCCGCGGTCCTGGCCGCCTCCCACAGGACGACGACGCGAGGGCGAGGGCCAGGTGGCGAGGAGCAGACGGCGCCGGACAGCGGCCGGTCTCACGGTCACCGCGCTCCTCCTCGCCGGTGGCTACGTGGCCGCCGACGCCGCCGACCTCGTCCCCGGCGTCCTCACGACGGCGCCGCCCGTGCCCGACCCGGCGCCCTTCCCCGAGGCCACGGCCGGGGCCGCCGAGCCGCTCCTGCCGGCCCTCGACCCCGACGCCCCGCTCCCCTCCGCCGAGGCGGTCACCGCGCTCACCGAGGAGCTCGTCGCGGACCCGCGCACCGGCGGGGCCGTCGCGGTCGTCGTGCGTGATGCTCTCACCGACGAGGTCCTGGCCGACGTCGCCGGTGACGAGCCGCGCACCCCGGCGTCCTCGCTCAAGCTGCTCGGCGCCGTCGCCGCCCTCGACGCCCTCGGGCCGGACCACGTCCTGCGCACGACGGCGGTGGAGGGGGAGGGGAACCAGGTCGTGCTCGTCGGGGGAGGGGACATCCTCCTCACCGACGGGGAGGCGAGCGAGGACGTCGTCGGCCACGCGTCCCTCGCCGACCTCGCCGCCGCCACCGCCGAGGCCCTCGACGGCCAGGAGGTCAGCGTCGCCGTCGACGACACCCTCTTCTCCGGCCCCGGCTACGCGCCCGGGTGGGGCGGCATCGACCTCGACTACGTCATGCCGATCCAGCCGCTCGCGCTCGACGCCGGGCTCGACGCCGACGGCGAGTACGTCGCCGACCCGGCCCTCGCCGCCGGGCAGGCCTTCGCCGACGCGCTGCGCGCGGAGGGCGTCACCGTCACCGGGGAGGTGACCCGGGCGCAGGCGCCCGCCGGGGCGCGGGAGCTGGCCTCGGTCGAGTCGGCGCCCCTGCGCGACGTCGTCGCCTACGAGCTCGCCGTCTCGGAGAACTCCGTCGCCGAGGTCCTCGCCCGCCTCGTGGCGATCGCCGACGGCGAGGAGCCGACGTTCGAGGGGGCGGCCCGCGCCGTCCTCGCCCGGCTCGCCGACCTCGGCATCGACACCCGCGCTGTCACCCTCGCCGACACCTCCGGCCTGCTCGTGGAGAACCAGGTGCCCGCCTCCGTGCTGGCCGACGTCACCGCGCTCGCGCTGGACCCCGGGCGTCCCGACCTGCGGGGCGCCGTCACCGGGCTGCCCGTCGCCGCCCTCGAGGGCACCCTGCGGGGCCGGATGTCCGGGCCTGCCGCCGGGGTGCTCCAGGCCAAGACCGGCACCCTCACCACCGCGGTCAGCCTCACCGGGCTCGTCCAGGACGCCGACGGGCGGCTCCTCGTCTTCGCCGTCGTCGCCGACGACCTCGAGCCCGGCGGGGCGGCCGAGGCGCGCGCCGCGATCGACGAGTGGGCCGCCGCGCTCGCCGCCTGCGGCTGCCGCTGACCGACGGGCGGGCGCCCGGCGGGTTACCGTGACGCCATGAGCTCCCCGATCGACTGGCGGGCCGCGCGCCGCCGCGCCGCAGCCCTCGCCCCTCCCGGACCCCGCGCCGGCCGTGCGGAGGCGCGCGGGCTGGTCACGGTGCTCCACACCGCGGCCGCGGAGGCCCCCGGTCACGTCGCCGAGATCACCGGCCTCGACGACGCCGCGGCCACCGCCGCCCGACGGCCGGTGTACGTCGTGGACCGGGCCCGCTGGTCCGAGGCGAACATCGCGATGTTCCGCAGCCTCGTCGGCGACCTGCTGCCCGCCACCACGCTGCCCGGCGCGGCCCGGCTCGGCGGGGAGGAGCTCGGCGTCATGCTCTCCTACCTCTCGACCAAGGTGCTCGGGCAGTACGACCCCTTCACCGCACCCGGCGGCGCCGGCTCACCGGGCTACCTCGTCCTCGTCGCGCCGAACATCCTCCACGTCGAGCGCGAGCTCGACCTCGACGCCCTCGACTTCCGCCGCTGGGTCTGCCTCCACGAGCAGACCCACGCCGTGCAGTTCGCCGCCGCGCCCTGGCTGGCCGACCACCTGCGCGAGCGGATGCGCGCGAGCGTCACCTCCATCGCCTCGCCCGAGGGCGGCAGCCAGCGCCTGGCGCGCACGCTCGGCGCCGTCGTCGAGGCGGTGCGCACCCCGAAGGGTGAGACCCCCGCGGCGCAGGCGCTCGCCGGCCCGCTCATCGACGCCGTCCTCACCGACGAGGAGCGCGAGCGGCTCGCCGAGGTGGTCGCCGTCATGTCCCTGCTCGAGGGGCACGCCGACGTCGTCATGGACGCCGTCGGGCCCCGCGTGCTGCCGTCCGTCGCCCGGATCCGCAGCCAGTTCGAGCGCCGCCGCCAGGGGACGAGCACGCTCGACGTCCTCGTGCGCCGGCTCATGGGGATGGACGCGAAGATCGCCCAGTACCGCAACGGCGCCGAGTTCGTCCGCCGGGTGATCCACCGCGTCGGCCACGACGGCCTCAACGCCGTGTGGACCTCGCCCGACACCCTGCCCCGTGCCACCGAGATCTTCGACCCCGACGCCTGGGTGCGCCGGGTCCACGGCTGAGGTGGCCGGCCCCGCCCCGGCGGTCGCCGCCGCCCGGGTGGCGGTGCGGGCGGCGCTCGCCGACCTGCCCGCCGGTGCCCTCGTGCTCGTCGCGTGCTCCGGCGGCGCGGACTCCCTCGCGCTCGCGGCCGCGACGGCGTTCGTCGCCCCGCGGGCCGGGCTGCGGGCGGGTGCGGTCGTCGTCGACCACGGGCTGGCGCCGGGCAGTGACGACGTCGCGGCCCGGGCCGCCGCCACCTGCGCCGGGCTCGGGCTCGAGCCGGTCGAGGTCCGTGCCGTGGACGTCGGGACCGAGGGAGGCCCGGAGGCCGCCGCCCGCACCGCCCGCTACGCGGCGCTCGCCGAGGCCGCCGACGCCCACGGAGCCGCCGCCGTCCTCCTCGGCCACACCCTCGACGACCAGGCCGAGACCGTGCTGCTCGGGCTGGGCCGGGGCTCGGGCGCCCGCTCGCTCGCCGGGATGGCACCGGTCACCGGGCGCTGGCGCAGGCCCTTCCTCGCGCTGCGCCGCCGGGACACCGAGGCCTGCTGCACGGCGCTGGGCCTGGAGTGGGTCACCGACGTGACCAACGCCCCTGACGGCCCGTGGCGCCGCGCGGACGGCGGTCCGCTGCGCCGCTCGGCCGTCCGCCACGACGTCATGCCCGCCCTCGAGGCCGCGCTCGGACCGGGCGTGGCGCAGGCGCTGGCCCGCACCGCCCGGCTGCTGCGCGAGGACGACGACTACCTCACCCGGGCGGCGGCGGACCTCGCCGCCCGCGCCGGGCTGGGCGAGGACGGCGAGGTGGACCTCGACGTCGCCGAGCTCGCCGCCGAGCACCCGGCGCTGCGCGGACGGGTGCTCCACCTCGCCGCCACCGCGGCGGGCTGTCCGCCCGGCGCGCTCGCCGCGGTCCACGTCGCCGCCCTCGACGCGCTCGTCACCCACTACCACGGGCAGGGCGCCCTCGACCTGCCCGGCGCTGTCACCGCCGTGCGCCGGTGTGGCAGGCTGAACCTCTCCCCGCCGCGGTCCGCGCGGGGGCAGTGAGCCGACAGGAGGACGTGTGGACGCCAGCGACATGGGAAAGGACCTCGAGAAGGTCCTGCTCACCCAGGAGCAGATCGAGACCCGGCTCGACGAGATGGCGGCCCGGATCGACTCCGACTACGCGGGCAAGGACCTCCTGCTCGTGGGCGTCCTGCGCGGCGCCGTCATGGTGATGGCGGACCTGTCCCGCCGGCTGCACACCTCGATCGAGATGGACTGGATGGCGGTGTCCTCCTACGGGTCGGGGACGAAGTCCTCCGGCGTCGTGCGCATCCTCAAGGACCTGGACACCGACCTGCACGGACGCCACGTGCTCATCGTCGAGGACATCATCGACTCCGGGCTCACGCTGTCCTGGCTCGTGTCCAACCTCCGCAGCCGCGGCCCGGCGTCCGTGGAGATCGCCACGCTGCTGCGCAAGCCGGAGGCCGCCAAGGTCGAGGTCGACGTGCGCTACGTCGGCTTCGACATCCCCACGGAGTTCGTCGTCGGCTACGGCCTCGACTTCGCCGAGAAGTACCGCCACCTGCCCTTCGTCGGGACCCTGGCGCCGCACGTCTACAGCGGCTGAACCCGCCCGGGCGTCCCGGTCGTCCACGGGCGGCCGGGACGCGGCCTGCGCCCCGTCCTGCCGTGGGCGAACACGTTCCCTCCTGCGCGGACCTTCGGGGTAACGTCACACGATGATCGTTCGAGCAGGAGGGACCCGGCCCCAGCGCCGCCACCGATGAATGCCAAGAAGCTGTTGCGGGGCCCGCTGGTGTGGGTCGCACTCGTCCTCGTCCTCGTCTACCTGGGGGCGACCCTCCTCACCGGGCAGAACCCCGAGGAGATCGACACCTCCGACGGCCTGGCGCTGCTCGCAGGGGACACGGTCGAGCAGGTCGAGGTCAACGACACCACCCAGCGCGTCGAGCTCGCGCTGAGCGAGGAGTTCGAGGACAAGGGCGACCTCGTCGCCTTCTACTACGCCACCCCGCAGGGCACGACGGTCATGGACGCGATCGCGGCCGCCGACCCGCCGGAGGGCTACAACTCCGAGGTCCCGCAGCCCTCGGTCTGGGCCTCCCTGCTCGGCTTCCTCCTGCCGATGCTCATCATCCTCGGCGTCTTCTGGTTCCTGCTCTCCCGCATGCAGGGCGGCGGCGGGATGATGAAGTTCGGCAAGTCCAAGGCCAAGATGGTCAACAAGGAGAACCCCCAGGTCACCTTCGCCGACGTCGCCGGGGCGGACGAGGCCGTCGAGGAGCTCCAGGAGATCCGCGAGTTCCTCGCCGACCCCGCGAAGTTCCAGGCCGTCGGCGCCCGGATCCCCAAGGGCGTCCTGCTCTACGGCCCGCCCGGGACCGGCAAGACCCTCCTCGCCCGCGCCGTCGCCGGGGAGGCCGGGGTCCCCTTCTACTCGATCTCCGGCTCCGACTTCGTCGAGATGTTCGTCGGCGTCGGCGCCTCCCGCGTGCGCGACCTGTTCGAGCAGGCCAAGTCCAACTCCCCGGCGATCATCTTCGTCGACGAGATCGACGCCGTCGGTCGCCACCGCGGCGCCGGCATGGGCGGCGGGCACGACGAGCGCGAGCAGACGCTCAACCAGCTCCTCGTCGAGATGGACGGCTTCGACGTCAGCACCAACGTCATCCTCATCGCGGCCACCAACCGGCCCGACATCCTGGACCCCGCGCTGCTGCGCCCCGGCCGCTTCGACCGGCAGATCACCGTCGAGGCCCCCGACCTCGCCGGGCGCGCCGCGATCCTCAAGGTCCACGCCCGGGGCAAGCCCATGGTGCCCGAGATCGACCTCCAGACGGTCGCCAAGCGCACCCCCGGCTTCACCGGCGCCGACCTCGCCAACGTGCTCAACGAGGCCGCCCTCCTCACGGCCCGCTCCGGGGCCGACCTCATCGACGACCGCGCGCTCGACGAGGCCATCGACCGCGTCATCGCCGGCCCGCAGAAGCGGACCCGGGTGATGAACGAGAAGGAGAAGAAGATCACCGCCTACCACGAGGGCGGACACGCCCTGGCGGCGGCGGCGCTGCGGTACACCGACCCCGTGACCAAGGTGACGATCCTCCCGCGCGGCCGGGCGCTGGGCTACACGATGGTCATGCCGAGCGAGGACAGGTACTCCACCACCCGCAACGAGCTGCTCGACCAGCTCGCCTACGCGATGGGCGGGCGGGTCGCCGAGGAGATCGTCTTCCACGACCCGACCACCGGTGCCTCCAACGACATCGAGAAGGCCACCGCGCTGGCCCGGAAGATGGTCACCCAGTACGGCATGAGCGACCGGGTCGGTGCCGTCAAGCTCGGCACCGACACCGGCGAGCCGTTCCTCGGTCGCGACATGGGCCACCAGCGCGACTACTCCGAGGACATCGCCCGCATCGTCGACGAGGAGGTCCGCCGCCTCGTCGACGCCGCGCACGACGAGGCCTGGGAGATCCTCAACCAGTACCGCGACGTCCTCGACCGGCTCGTCCTGGAGCTGCTCGACCGCGAGACGCTCAACGAGCAGGAGCTGGCCGAGATCTTCGCCCCCGTCGTCAAGCGCGACCCGCGCCCGGTCTGGCTGTCCTCGGAGAACCGCGCGGTCTCGGACCGGCCCCCGGTGCGCACTCCCGCCGAGCGCGCCGCCGGCAGCAACGGGATGCTCCCGCAGGACGAGGCCGCCGCCGCCGGCGAGGGCCCGGGCATCGGGCAGGTCCCGCCGTCGGGCCAGGTCGGTGGTCCCGCCGAGGGACTGTGATGAGCACGCCCGAGGAGCGCGCCCCCGGGGACTCCCCGTCCCCGGCCGGCACCACCGCCCAGCGGCCCTACGACGCCGCCGGGGTGGAGCGCGCCGTGCGTGACCTCCTCGTCGCGGTCGGGGAGGACCCCGACCGCGAAGGGCTGCGCGACACCCCTGCCCGCGTCGCGCGTGCCTTCGAGGAGACCTTCGCCGGGATGCGGGTCGACCCTGCCGAGGTCCTCACGACGACCTTCGACCTCGGTCACGAGGAGATGGTCCTCGTGCGCGACATCGAGGTGTACTCCACCTGCGAGCACCACCTCGTGCCCTTCCACGGGGTTGCGCACGTCGGCTACATCCCCGGCAGCTCCGGGCGCGTCACCGGGCTGAGCAAGATCGCCCGGCTCGTCGACGCGTTCGCCCGCCGCCCGCAGGTCCAGGAGCGGCTCACCTCCCAGATCGCCGACGCGCTCGTCGCGAGTCTCGACCCGGGGGGCGTCATCGTCGTCATCGAGTGCGAGCACCTGTGCATGTCGATGCGGGGGGTGCGCAAGGCCGGGTCCCGGACGATCACCTCCGCCGTCCGCGGGCAGATGCGTGACGTCGCGACACGCGCGGAGGCGATGAGCCTCATCGCGCCGCGGAGGTAGCGGTGGGTACCCCGGAGGCGTCGCGCGCGGCGCGTGCGCGGCTCGACGAGCCCGCTGCGGCCGGCCGGACGCTCGTCATGGGCGTCCTCAACGTCACTCCCGACTCCTTCTCCGACGGCGGGCGCTGGCTCGACGCGGACCAGGCCCTCGCCCACGGCCGCCTCCTGCGGCGGCAGGGCGCCGACGTCCTCGACGTCGGCGGGGAGTCGACCCGGCCCGGCTCGGAGCGGGTGCCGGTCGACGTCGAGCTCGCGCGGGTGCTGCCGGTCGTGCGCGCCCTCGCCGCCGACGGCGCCGTCGTGAGCATCGACACCGTCCACGCGGAGACCGCCGACGCCTGCCTGCGCGCGGGCGCCGCCGTCGTCAACGACGTCTCCGGCGGCCTCGCCGACCCCGAGATCCTCGACGTCGCCGCCCGGCACGGGGCGCCCTACGTCCTGGGCCACTGGCGCGGTGACCCGGCGACGATGAACGAGCGAGCCGTCTACGCCGACGTCGTCGCCGAGGTCGTGACCGAGCTCGCCGCCCGGACCCGGGTCGCGCTCGCGGCCGGGGTCGACCCCGCGCTCCTCGTCCTGGACCCCGGGCTCGGCTTCGCCAAGGACGCGGAGCACAACTGGGAGCTGCTCGCCCGGCTCGAGGCCCTCGAGGCGCTCGGCCACCCCCTCCTCGTCGGCGCCTCCCGCAAGCGCTTCCTCGGTGCCCTGCTCGCCGGGCCGGACGGCGTCCCCGCGCCTCCGCTCGCCCGCGACGGGGCGACGGCCGCGCTCACCGCCATCCTCGCGGCGCGGGGCGTGTGGGGCGTGCGCGTCCACGAGGTCCGCCCGTCGGCCGACGCCGTGCGGGTGGCCGCGGCGCTGCGCGCAGCGGGGCGGGCACGATGAGCGACCGGATCACCCTCACCGGGCTGCGGGCGCGCGGGCACCACGGCGTGCTCGCGGGCGAGCGCGAGGTCGGCCAGGTCTTCACCGCCGACGTCGTCCTCCACCTCGACACCCGGGCCGCCGCGGCCGGCGACGACCTCACCGCGACCGTGAACTACGCGGAGGTCGCGCAGGACGTCGTCGCCGTCCTGTCCGGACCTCCCGCCGACCTCGTCGAGACGGTCGCCGCGCGGATCGCCGAGGTGGTGCTGCGCCGCCCGCGGGTCACCGCCGTCGACGTCACCGTCCACAAGCCGCAGGCCCCGGTCCCGGTGCCCTTCACCGACGTCACCGTCCACGTCCACCGTGACAGGGCCGGCGGCGTCCGCGACGTCGTCCTCGCCCTCGGGGCCAACCTCGGCGACGCCCGCGCGACCCTCGCCGCCGCCCTGCACGAGCTCGACCGCCACCCCCGGGTGGAGGTCCGCGCCGTCTCCCCGCTCCTGCGCAGCGCCGCCGTCGTCCTGCCCGGCGGGCAGCCGCAGCCGGACTACCTCAACGCCGTCGCCGTGCTGCGCACGAGCCTGCCCCCGCGCGAGCTCCTCGCGCTGTGCCAGGGCGTGGAGCTCGGGCACGGGCGGGTGCGCACCGAGCGGTGGGGCGCGCGCACCCTCGACCTCGACCTCGTCGCCGCCGGCGACCTCACCTGGCAGGACGCCGACCTCACCCTGCCCCACCCGCGCGCCCACGAGCGTGGCTTCGTCCTGGCGCCCTGGGCGCGCGTGGTGCCGGGCGCCGTCCTGCCCGGTCACGGGCCGGTCACCGAGCTCGCCGCCGCCTGCGGGGAGCCGGGGGAGTGGGTCGCCGAGGACTGGTGGGAGCGCGCGTGATGCAACGGACGAGCCGCCAGACCCTGCTCCTCACCGCCGTCGTCGCCGGGGCGGTGGCCTACGCCGCGCTGGCGGTGCTCGAGTCGCGCGGCGGGGCGCTCGTCCCGGTGCCCCCGGTGACCGGCATCGGCCTGCTCGTCCTCGCCGTCGTGCTCCTCGCGCTCGGCCGCTCCGTGCGCCGCCTCGTCGAGGGCAAGGACACGCGGATGACCCAGCTCGGCGCGGCCCGGGTGGCGATGCTCGCCAAGGCGAGCTCGCTGTCCGGCTCGGCGCTCGGCGGCTACTTCGCCGCCCAGGTCCTCCTCGCCTGGCGCAACATCACCGCGCCCGCGCTCCGGGAGCACGCGCTGTCCGCCGGCGGCGCGCTGCTCGCCTGCCTCGCGCTCGTCGCCGTCGCGCTCGTCGTCGAGCACTGGTGCCGCCTTCCTCCCGAGGAGGACGGCGAGCCCGCCTGAGACCGGTGCCGCGTGTGGGAGGCTGCTGGGTGCACACCGAGGATGGAGCCCCACGCATGAGCACTACGCAACCGGGGTGGCACGAGGCCGCCCCCAGCCCGTTCGACCCCGCCGGACTCACCTTCACCCCGGTCTCCCGGGGCCTGGTCAAGGTCCGGCTCATCACCGTTCTCGTGTGGCTGGGACTGCCGCTCGTCGCGGTCGTCGTGCTCGCGTTCGTGTTCCCGGGCTGGTGGTGGTGGATCCCGATCGGCGTCCTCGGCGGCCTCCTCGCGTGGCTGCTGTGGCTCGTCCCGCGGCAGGTCTCGGCGATCGGCTACGCCGAGCGCGACGAGGACCTCCTCATCCGCAAGGGCATCCTCTTCCGCCAGCTCACCCTCGTGCCCTACGGGCGCATGCAGTTCGTCGACGTCCAGGCGGGCCCGCTCGACCGGTGGGCCAAGGTCGCCAAGGTCCAGCTCCACACCGCCTCGGCCCAGACCGACGCGTCGATCCCCGGGCTGCCGCCCGCGGAGGCCGCGCGCCTGCGTGACCGGCTCACCGAGCGCGGCGAGGCGAGGCTGGCAGGCCTGTGAGCACCGAGCAGCCCGCTCCGGAGGAGCACGTCGAGTGGCGGCGGGTCCACAAGGTCACCCCGGTCCTCCAGGCCTGGAAGGTCATCGTCGCCGTCTTCGCCGTGCTCGTGTGGCAGAACGTCGAGACGATCACCGAGCTGTGGGACGACCGGGACACGGTGAACTGGACCCTCGTCCTGCTCATCGGTGGAGGCGCGATCCTCCTGCTCCTCCTCGTCCTCGCCGTCTACTCGGTGCTCTCCTGGCGGATGATGCGCTACGCCGTCGGGCGTGACGCCGTCTTCCTCCACAGCGGCATCCTCTTCCGCCAGCAGCGGCACGCGCGCCTCAACCGGATCCAGGCCGTCGACGTCGTCCAGCCGTTGCTCGCCCGTCTCTTCGGGCTCGCGCAGCTGAAGATCGAGACCGCGGGTGGGGGCGGCTCCTCCGTCGTCCTCGCCTTCCTCAAGGAGGAGGAGGCCCAGCGGCTGCGCCGCGAGGTCCTCGACCGCGCCGCCGGCAGGGCGCCCGCGGCCCCCACGGCGGACGGCGCGCCGGACGAGGCGCCCGGCGCCGCCCCGGCGCCGGCCGTCCACCCGGAGGCCGAGCGCGAGCTGCTCGAGGTGCCCACCGGGCGGCTCGTCGGCTCCCTCCTCCTCTCCGGCTCGATGATCGGGCTCGTCCTGCTCCTCGTCGGTCTCCTCGTCGCCGCCGTCGTCACCGGGTCGCCCGGCCCGCTCTTCGGCGCGCTGCCCGGCATCTTCGGCTGGGGCACCTACCTGTGGGGCCGCTTCACCGGCGGCTTCAACTTCCGCGCGGCCATCTCCCCGGACGGCATCCGCCTGCGCTACGGACTCCTCGAGCAGCGCACCCAGACGGTGCCGCCCGGCCGCATCCACGCCGTCGGCCTCAAGCAGCCGCTGCTGTGGCGGCGCCGCGGGTGGTGGCGCGTGGAGGTCAACGTCGCGGGCTACTCCGCGGTCGAGACCCAGACGGAGAGCACGACCGGCACCGTCCTGCTGCCCGTCGGCACGCGCGGGGAGGCACTGACCGCGCTGTGGCTCGTCCTGCCCGACCTCGGCGTCGCGGACCCGAAGGCGGTCATCGACGGCGCGCTCGAGGGTGAGGGGCAGGACGGCGGGTTCCTCACCAGCCCCCGCAGCGCACGCTGGCTCGACCCCGTCTCCTGGCGGCGCAACGGCGTCCAGCTCACCGATCGCGCGGTCCTCGTGCGCCGCGGACGGCTCAGCCGCTCCCTGGCCATCGTCCCGCACGAGCGGACGCAGTCCCTGGCACTGTCCCAGGGACCGCTCGAGCGGCGGGCCGGGCTGGCGAACATCGCCCCGGCGACGGTCGGCGGCCCGGTCTCCACGACCGCCCACCACCTGGGGGCGATGACGGCGCTCGCCGTCCTCGGCGAGGCCTCGCGGATGTCGCGCGAGGCGCGTCACCGGGAGTCGCCCGAGGAGTGGATGGAGCGCGTCGGTCTCGTGCCGCCGCGGGCCCCCGCCGCCCCGCCCGTGGACGTGCCGCCGGCTGGTCCGCCCGTCGCCGGGCCGCCGCCCGCCGTGGACGCGCCGCCTGCCGGTCCGCCCGTGGTGGGCCCGCCCGCCGGCCTGCCCCTCGACCCGCCGCCCGCGGGCCCCGCGGTGGACGGGCCGCTGCTCGGCGCCCCGGCCGACCTCCCACCGCCGGCCCCGCACGAGCGGCGCTGAGCGGGGTGGTGGCCGACGTCACCGCCGAGCGCCGGGGCGGCAGGCGATAATGAGCCGGTGAGCGTTCCCGGCGAGGTCCCCCCGTCCGCCCGACCAGGACGGCTCGGGGTGGGCGTCGTCGGCGCCGGCCGCGTCGGCGCGGTGCTCGGCAGCGCGCTGCGCGCCGCCGGCCACGCCGTCGTCGGGGCGAGCGCCGTCTCCGCCGGGAGCCGCGACCGGATCGACGCCCTCCTGCCCGGCGTGCCCGTCCTCGAGGTGCCCGACGTCGTCGAGCGGGCCGAGCTCGTCCTGCTCACCGTGCCGGACGACGCGCTCGCCGACCTCGTGCGCGGCATCGCCGGGACCGGCGGCTGGCAGCCCGGCCAGATCGTCGTCCACACCGCCGGGCGCTACGGCACCGCCGTGCTCGAGCCGGCGCAGCGGGCCGGGGCCATCCCCGTCGCCCTCCACCCGGCGATGACGTTCACCGGTACGAGCATCGACCTCTCCCGGCTCGTCGGCTGCCCGTTCGCCGTCACCGCCCCCGGGCCCGTGCTGCCCATCGGCCAGGCGCTCGTCGTCGAGATCGGCGGGGAGCCGTTCGCGCTGCCCGAGGAGGCCCGCCCGCTCTACCACGCGGCCCTCGCGCACGGCGCCAACCACCTCGTCACCCTCGTCGCCCAGGCGATGCGCGTGCTGGGCCGCGCCGGGGTCGAGGAGCCGGGCCGCTACCTCACCCCGCTCCTCGGGGCGGCCCTCGACGGCACGCTGCGCGACGGCGAGCTCGCCCTCACCGGCCCCGTCCTGCGCGGGGACGCCGGGACGGTTGCCGAGCACGTCGCGAGCCTCGTCGCCCTCGCCGCGGCCGACGACGCCTTCGCCGACCTCCCGCCCGCCTACCGCGCGATGTCCCGCGCCACCATCCAGCGCACCTGGGCCGCGGGCCGGCTCACCGACTCCACCGCCCAGCTCCTCCTCGACGCCGTCGCCGAGCCGGGCGCGCAGCCCGCCGAGCCACAGCCCGCCGACTCGCCGGACTCCGAGCCCGTCCTTGCCCGCACCCGCGAGGAGCTGCGCGCGGCGCTGGAGCGCCAGAGCGGCACGCGCGCCGTCGTCATGACGATGGGCGCGCTCCACGAGGGGCACCTCGACCTCGTCCGCGAGGCCCGCCGCCGGGCCGACCACGTCGTCGTGACGATCTTCGTCAACCCGCTCCAGTTCGCCGCCGGGGAGGACCTCGACGCCTACCCGCGCGACCTGGAGGCCGACCTCGCGAAGCTCGCCTCCGTCGGCGCCGACGTCGTCTTCGCGCCCGACCCGCAGGTGATGTACCCCCAGGGTGAGCCGGCCGTGCGCGTCGACCCCGGCCCGGTGGCCACGCGGCTCGAGGGCCTCGCCCGGCCCACCCACTTCGGCGGGGTGCTCACCGTCGTGCTCAAGCTCCTCCACCTCACCCGGCCCGACGTCGCGCTGTTCGGGCAGAAGGACGCCCAGCAGCTCGCGCTCGTCCGGGCGATGGTCCGCGACCTCGACCTCGACGTCGAGATCGTCGGCGTGCCGATCCGGCGCGAGCCCGACGGGCTGGCGATGAGCAGCCGCAACGCCTACCTCTCGCCCGACGAGCGGCAGGCGGCGCTGGCCCTCTCGGCCGCGCTGCGGGCCGCCGGCGCCGTCGCCTCCTCCGGACCCGGTGCCGTGCTCGCCGCCGCCCGCGGCGTGCTCGCCGCCCAGCCCGGCGTCGAGGTCGATTACGCCGAGCTCGTCGACCCTGAGACCATGGAACCCGTGCCTCCCGGCCACGGCGGGCGCGCGCTCCTCGCGGTCGCCGCCCGGGTGGGGAGCACGCGGCTCATCGACAACGCGATCCTCGACCTGCAGGAGTGATGATGCCAGCGCCCAGCTCGCTGCAGCGGCCGATGCTCATCGGCAAGATCCACCGCGCCACCGTGACGGCGGCCGACCTCCACTACGTCGGCTCCATCACCGTCGACGCCGACCTCCTCGACGCCGCCGACCTCCTGCCCGGGCAGCAGGTCGACGTCGTCGACATCACCAACGGCGCACGGCTCACCACCTACGTCATCCCCGGCGAGCGCGGGAAGGGCGACGTCCAGATCAACGGCGCCGCCGCCCACCTCGTCCACCCCGGCGACCTCGTCATCCTCATCGCCTACGGCATGCTCAGCGACGCGGACGCCCGCACCTACACCCCCTCCGTCGTCTTCGTCGACGAGCACAACCGGGTCCTCGACATCGGCGACGAGCCCGGCCAGGTGCCCGACTGCGCCGAGGAGACCTCCTACCCCGTCGAGCCGTCCGGCGTCCCCTTCGCCGACTACCGCGCCGAGGCTGCCCCCGGGCCGCGCTGACGTGCTGGGGGTGCTCGAGGGCTTCACCGCCCTCGCCGTCCTCATCGCCCTCGGCGCGCTCCTCGCGCACGTCGGCTTCCTCACCTACGCCAGCCAGACGATGCTCGTCCGGCTGGCGTTCTGGGTCGCCAGCCCCGCGCTCCTCCTCACCGTCGTCGCGGACGCCGACGTGCGCGTCGTCCTCTCCGCCAGCCTCGTCGCCTCCGCCGGGGCCGTCGCCGGGGCGCTCGCGCTCTACCTGCTCCTGTCGCGGCTCCTCGCGCGCCGCCCGGCCCCCGAGACCGTCGTCGGGGCGCTGTGCTCGATGTACGTCAACGCCGGCAACCTCGGCCTGCCCATCGCGGCCTACGTGCTCGACGACGCCGCGCTCGTCGCCCCGATCCTCCTGCTCCAGCTGCTCGTCCTGCAGCCGCTCGCCCTGGCCGTCCTCGACCGCACGACCTCCGGGCGCGCCGCGGGGGCCGGCCGCATCCTCCTGCGGACGGTGCGCAACCCGCTCATGATCGGCGCGCTCCTCGGGCTGGTGCTCGCGCTCACCGGCGTCACGCTGCCCACGCTCGTGCGCGCACCGGTCGACCTCCTCGGCGCCATGGCCGTGCCGGCGATGCTCCTCGCCTACGGCGTCTCGCTGCGCCTGGGACCGCGGCCCGGTGCCGGCGCGCCCGTCGCGGAGCTCGCGCTCGTCGTCGGGCTCAAGATCGTCGTCCAGCCGCTGCTCGCCCACCTCGTCGGGCTCGCGGTGGGGCTCGAGGACGCCGCTCTGTACGCCGTCACCGTGCTCGCGGCGCTGCCCACCGCGCAGAACGTCTTCGTCCTCGCGAGCAGGTACGACCGCGGCGTCGTCCTCGCCCGCGACGCGATCTTCCTCTCGACGATCGGGGCGGTGCCCGCGATCGTCGTCATCACCGCGCTGGCCGCCTGAGGGCCCGCGCGGCGTCAGGCGACGGGCGGGCGGGCGGCGAGCTCGCGGATGTAGCTCTCGGCGTCGCTCACCCGCATCTTGCGGGCCCCGCGCGCGACGAGCTCGGTGATCATGGCCGGCTCGATGCGCGCGAGGTTGAGGCCGCGGCGCAGCAGCGTGAGCGGCGGCTTGCGGGCCTCGCCGAGGTCACGGGTGAGACGGAACCAGAACGTCTGGGCCCGCGGGCGCCACAGGCACAGCGCGTCGGCGAGGATGTCCTCCTCGCGGCAGTCGGCGATGAGCTCGGCCGCGAAGATCCCCTCGGCGAGGACGATCGGGCTGCCCCCGGCGTCGAAGACGCGGGTGGCCGTGCGGCGGTTGGTCGGGATGTCGTAGAGCGGCAGCTCCGCGCGGCCCGTCCGGGCGATCTCGAGCAGCGCGGCGAGCGCGCCCTCGTGGTCCCAGCTGCGCGGGTCGTCCCAGTCGACGATGCCGTAGCGGCGGGGGAGGTCGGGGTGGTCACCGTCCCGGTAGAAGTCGTCGAGGGAGACGACCGGCACACCGAGGCGGCCGGTGAGGGACGTCTTGCCGGAGCCGGAGGGGCCGGTGAGCAGCACGATCCGCACCGGTGCGCGTCGTGCGCCCGGCGGGATGTCGAAGAGGCCCGGCTGGTGGACGTCCTCCTCCTCGTGCCCGGCAGGTGCGTCGCCCGGTTCCGCTCCGCTCATTCCCATCCCCTCGCGCGCGTCGCGCTCGCCCGCGACGTCACCTTCGAGGATATCGGCCCGTCCGGCCACCGCTGCGTCGCTGGGTACGATCTGGGTGTGAGTGAGACGACCCCGCACAGCATCGAGGACCTCGACCAGGACGTGCCCGAGCAGGTGCGTGTCCGCGCCGAGAAGCGGGCCCGGATGCTGGCCGCCGGCACCGACCCCTACCCGGTCACCCTGCCCGTGACGACGACCATCGCCGCCGTCCGGGAGAAGCACGCGGACCTGCAGCCGGGGGAGGAGACCGACGACGTCGTCGGCGTCGCCGGCCGGGTCATGTACCTGCGCAACACCGGCAAGCTGTGCTTCGTCACGCTCCAGGACGGCGAGGGGCTCCGGCTGCAGGCCATGCTCTCGCGCGCGGAGGTCGGCGAGGAGGCCCTCGCCTCCTTCAAGGCCGACGTCGACCTCGGGGACCACCTGTTCGTCCACGGGCGCGTCATCGCCTCGCGTCGCGGGGAGCTCAGCGTCTTCGCCGACTCCTACCGGCTCGCCGCCAAGTCGCTGCGCCCGCTGCCCAAGACGTACGAGACCGAGTCCGGGGAGCAGGTCGCGCTCTCGGAGGAGGGGCGGGTGCGCCGTCGCCACCTCGACCTCATCATGCGGCCCGCCGCGCGCGACATGGTGCGCACCCGCGCCGCCGTCGTGAAGTCGCTGCGCCGCACCCTCGACGAGCGTGCGTTCGTCGAGATCGAGACCCCGATGCTCCAGGTGCAGCCGGGCGGGGCCGCGGCCCGCCCGTTCGTCACGCACATGAACGCCTACGACATCGACCTCTACCTGCGCATCGCCCCCGAGCTCTTCCTCAAGCGCGCCGTCGTCGGTGGGATCGAGAAGGTCTTCGAGATCAACCGCAACTTCCGCAACGAGGGCGCCGACTCGAGCCACTCCCCGGAGTTCTCGATGCTCGAGGCCTACGAGGCGTACGGCTCCTACGACACGATGGCCGACCTCACCCGTCGTCTCGTCCAGCAGGCCGCGACGGACGCGTTCGGCTCGACGACCGTGCAGCTCGCCGACGGCAGCGACTACGACCTCGGCGGGGAGTGGGCAGAGCTGTCCCTCTACCCCTCGCTGAGCGAGGCGCTGGGCGAGGAGGTCACCCCGCAGACCCCGATGGCCGAGCTCGAGCGGCACGCCGAGCGCCTCGGGCTGGCCGTCGCCCCGCACCACACGCCGGGCAAGGTCGTCGAGGAGCTGTGGGAGCACCTCGTGGGCGACCACCTCCACGCCCCGACCTTCGTGCGGGACTACCCGGTGGACACCTCCCCCCTCACCCGGGCGCACCGGTCGGTGCCGGGCGTCGTGGAGAAGTGGGACCTGTACGTGCGCGGGTTCGAGCTCGCGACCGCCTACTCCGAGCTCGTCGACCCCGTCGTCCAGCGGGAGCGCTTCGCCGCGCAGGCACTGGCCGCCGCGGCGGGGGACCCGGAGGCGATGGTCCTGGACGAGGACTTCCTCGAGGCGATGGAGCAGGGCATGCCGCCGGCCGGTGGCATGGGGATGGGCATCGACCGTCTCCTCATGGCCCTCACCGGCCAGGGGATCCGGGAGACGATCACCTTCCCCCTCGTCAAGCGGCTCTAGCGGCCCTACGCCGTGGCGGCGGGCTCGGCCGGGGGGACGGCCGGGCGCCGCCGGCGGCGGCGCGCGAGCACGACGGCGGTGACCGGGAGGCCGAGGACGAGCAGCCACGGCAGCGCCGCGCCGAGCGCGACGAGCAGGCCGTCGGCGACGGTCACGAGCGCGTCCCAGCCGCCGCGCAGGCCACCGGCGAACCCGCCGGCCTCGAGCCGGACGGGGTGGTCGGTGGTCACCGAGATGTGCAGCGTCGACATCGTGACCTGCTCGCTGAGGTAGGCGCGCTCGGCCTGGAGGGCCTCGAGCTCGGCCTGCCGCTCGCTGAGCGCGGCCTCCGCGGCGAGCAGCTGGTCGCTGGAGTCGGCGTCCTCCATGAGCTCGAGGAGTCGCTCGGTCGAGGTCTCCAGGGCGGTGATGCGCGCGTCGAGGTTGCGGCCCTGGCGGGTGACGTCCTCGGAGCCGATCGCCACGTCGGTCACCTCCCCGAGCCGCTCGACGGCGTCGAGCGTGCCGGTGACCTCGGCGGCGGGCACCCGGACGGTGAGGGCGCCCGAGACGTCCTCCCCGTCCTGCGCGGTGTGCTCCGAGCGCTCCTGGATCCTGCCGCCGACCTGTCCGACGATGCGCACGATCTCGTCCATCGCCCGCTGGGCGTCGTCGGCGACGAGGGTGAGCGAGCCGGTGACGACGACCTCGCGCGCCTCGTCAGCCTCCTCCGCGTCCTCGGCGGAGGCCATGCCCGCGCGGGCGGCGTCGCCGCTGGAGTCCGTGCCCGTCGTGGAGTCGTCGGCGCCGCTGCAGGCGACCGCCCCGAGGAGCAGCACGAGGAGCAGGGCCACCGTCCGCAGGAGTCTCATCCTTCGACGCTAGCCAGCCCGGCCCCCCGGACCGGCCGGTGTGGCCGAACCGTGACCGTACCGGGACCGGGACGTGACCCTCCGGGAGGGCTACTCCGCGCTGTCGTTCCACGACCGGCGCAGGCTCCGCGCCCGCGCCTCGTCGGAGTCGCGGCGCGCTTCGGCGCGGGTGGAGGCCCGCTCGTCACGCACGTCCACCTGGATCTTCCGGTCGGCCGGGATGCCGCGGACGAGCTGGCGGGCCCGGGCCAGCTCCCGGTCGAGCTCGGCGCCCAGGAGCAGGGCGGCGTTGACGAGCCACAGCCACAGGACGAAGACGACGATGCCGGCCAGTGCGGCGCCGTACGTCGACTCGACGCGTCCCGCCAGACGCAGGTAGAGCTGGAAGGCCAGGGAGGCGAGGACGGCGCCGCCCACCGCGACGAGCGTGCCGGCGGACAGCAGCCGCGGGCGCAGGGAGCGCACGTTCGGGGTCGCGTAGTAGAGCAGGGAGACGACGGCGAGGAACGCCGCGAGGGAGATCGGCCAGCGGGCCAGCTCCCACACGGTGAGCGCACCGCGCAGGTCCAGGGTCTCGCCGACCGCGTCGGCGACCGGCCCCGAGACCACCGACAGGAGCGTGACCAGCGCGGCGAACAGGACGAGGACGAGCGTGGTGAGCAGGTGGCGGCCGATGAGCTGGAGGCCCGGGCGGCCCTCGGCCACCCCGTAGACCCGGTTCATCGCCCGCCCGAAGGAGGCGACGTACCCGGCGGCGATCCACAGCGACGTCACGACGCCCAGGACGAGGGACCACCCGGCGGCCGGCTGCTCGAGGACGTCGCGGACCGGCTGGCTGATGACGGCGAGCGCGTCCTCGTCCGGCGCGACGAGACCGAGGATCTCGAGCATGGTGTCGGTGCTCTGCGGCCCCTCACCGATGAGGGCGAGCACCGAGGTGAGCATGATCGCGACCGCGGGCAGGGCGAGGACGGCGTAGAGCGTGAGGGCAGCCGAGCGGTCGAGGCACTCGTCGGCGAAGAAGTCGCGCACGGCCTTGCCGAACATGAAACGGCGCGACGGCCGTCTGCCCTGCGTGGCCGGTTTCTCCTGGGTCCCCGTCATCCTCACCCTCCCGGGGACAACGGAAGCACGGCACGGGTCCGGGCGCGCGCTCAGCCGCCCGGACAGTGGGCCGACAGCCGGGCCGACAGCCGGGCGGAGGCGGGCCTAGGCTCGGGTGATGACCAGCGAGCTGCTGCCCGACGACCTCCTCGAGCGGATCCGCGGCCGCGCCGCGGGGTATGACCGAGAGAACGCCTTCTTCACCGAGGACCTCGCCGAGCTCGCCGCGGCCGGCTACCTCACGGCGATGGTGCCCACCGAGCTCGGCGGCGCCGGCCTGTCCCTCGAGCAGATGACCCGCGAGCAGATGCGGCTCGCCGGTGCGGCGCCCGCGACGGCGCTCGCGGTCAACATGCACCACGTGTGGGTCTCGGTCGCACGCTCCGTCCGGGCGCGCGGGGACCACTCGTGCGACGTCGTCCTGGAGGAGGCCGCCGCGGGGGAGGTCTTCGCCTTCGGGGTGTCCGAGCCGGGCAACGACCTCGTCCTGTTCGGCTCGCAGAGCCTCGCCGAGCCCGACGGCGCGGGCGGCTACTCCTTCACCGGGACGAAGATCTTCACCTCGCTGTCACCGGCCTGGACCCGGCTGGGGACCTTCGGCGCCGACACCTCCGGGTCCGACGGCACCCACAACGTCTGGGGCTTCCTCACCCGCGACGCCGGGGGAGTGGAGGTCCGTGAGGACTGGGACGCCCTCGGCATGCGCGCCTCCCAGTCCTGCACCACGGTGCTCACCGGCGCCCACGCGCCCGCCGAGCGCATCGTGCGGCGCGTCCCGCCGGGCCCCACGACGGACCCGTTCGTCCTCGGCATCTTCGCGAGCTTCGAGATCCTCCTGTCGAGCGTCTACACCGGCATCGCCCGGCGCGCGCTCGACGTCGCGGTCGAGCGGGTCCACGGGCGCCGCACCCACGACGGCACGCCCTACGCCCACGACCCCGACATCCGCCGCCGCCTGGCGCGAGCGGCGATCGCGCTCGACGGCATCCACCCGCAGATCGCCGCGCTCGCCCGCGACGTCGACGAGCAGACGGGCGGCGGCGCGCTGTGGCTGCCCCGGCTCTCGGCGCTCAAGGCGCGGGCCACCGAGACCGCCAAGGACGTCGTCGAGGACGCCGTGCGCGTCTCGGGCGGCGCGTCGTACTTCAACCGCAGCGAGCTCTCCCGTCTCTACCGCGACGTCCTCGCCGGGATCTTCCACCCGAGCGACGACGAGTCGGTCCACCGCGCCTGGGCCACCGCCCTCCTCGGCCCCCTCCCCTGACGGTCGTCGCCTGCGGGGGGTTCCGGCACGGCACGGGCAGGACTACAGTCCGGCTCGGGCGGACCCGTGACAGTGCGAGCGAGGGGGACGACCATGGCCACGACGTGCGACGCGAGCGGCATGGCGGAGATCCACCGGATGTTCCGTGCCGGCTTCCGGGAGGGGCCCGCGCTCGTCGCGGGAGTGGCGGAGGGCGACGCCGCCCACGCCGACGCCGTCGGGGACCACCTGTCCCTGCTGTCCGGCGCCCTGCACTCCCACCACGAGTTCGAGGACGAGAACCTGTGGGACACGCTGAGCAGCCGGGCGCCAGCCTGCGCGCTCCACGTCGGGCGGATGAGGGGCCAGCACGCCCAGATGCTCGTCCACCTCACCGCGCTGGACGAGGCCCTGCCCGCCTGGCGGGCGAGCGGCCGCGGCGCCGACGCCGAACCGGTGCTGGCGGCCCTCGGGCGGATCGACGCGGGACTCGCGGAGCACCTGCCGGACGAGGAGGAGCACATCGTCCCGGTGATGGAGCAGGTGCTCACCCAGCCGGAGGTCGACGCCGGGTCCGCCCACGGGCGGCGCTCGACGCCGCGCGGCAAGGCCTTCGAGATGATCGGCGCCATCATGGCCGCCCAGCCTGACGGCGGCGTGGAGTGGCAGCGCAAGCACATGCCCGCGCCGCTGCGCCTGGTGTGGCGCACGGTGGGGCGCTCCCGCTACGCGGCCGCGCGCTCCCGCCTGGCGCCGCGGTAGGGAACGGCACAGGGGCCCGGTGACCGCGTCGCGGTCACCGGG
>NZ_VDFS01000060.1:64694-71216 GCF_006151955.1 Georgenia sp. 311
GCGGGTCGCCACCGACGTGCTCGTCGCCCTTGCCCGCCCAGTAGGCGGCCTCGATGCGCTCACCGATGCTCTGGTCGACGTTCTTCCAGTACTGGAAGGCGTTGGACAGGACCGGCTCCTGCACCCCGCCGAGGAGCGAGCCGGTGACGGTCCGGACGAGCTGCTCACGCTGCGCGTCGTCGAACACCTCGCGGACGAGGGTGCCGGCCTGGCCGAAGTCGTCGTCCTCGGAGTGCAGCGCGTAGGCGCTGCGGACCATGTCGCCGTCGGCCTCCCAGCCGTCCTCGACCGGGCCGGTCTGGTCGGCGTAGGGACGGCCGTAGGAGTTCGGCGCGTACACGGGGGCGGTGCCCGAGTGGGTGAACGTCATGTTGCCGTCGATGAGGTAGTCGTTGGTCTCGACGATCGGCCTGTTCACCGGGAGCTGGTGGTAGTTCGTCCCGATGCGGGCGCGCTGGGCGTCGGCGTAGGAGAACACGCGGCCGAGGAGCATCTTGTCGGGCGAGACCCCGATGCCCGGGACGGTGTTCGACGGCGCGAAGGCGGCCTGCTCGATCTCCGCGAAGAAGTTCTGCGGGTTGCGGTTGAGCTCCATCGTGCCGACCTTGATGAGCGGGTAGTCCGCGTGCGGCCACACCTTGGTGAGGTCGAAGGGGTTGAACCGGTAGGTCTTCGCGTCCGCGTACGGCATGACCTGGACCGACAGCGTCCACGAGGGGTTCTCGCCGCGCTCGATCGCCTCGTAGAGGTCGCGACGGTGGTAGTCGGCGTCCGAGCCGGCCAGCGCCTCGGCCTCCTCGTTGCTGAGGAACTCCATGCCCTGGTCGGTGTGGAAGTGGTACTTCACCCAGAAACGCTCACCCTGGGCGTTGACCCACATGTAGGTGTGCGAGCCGTAGCCGTTCATGTGGCGCCACGTGCGGGGCAGGCCGCGCACACCCATGAGGTAGGTGACCTGGTGGGCCGACTCCGGGTTCTGCGTCCAGAAGTCCCACTGCATGGTGTTGTCGCGCAGGCCGGAGCCCGGCAGACGCTTCTGCGAGCGGATGAAGTGGGGGAACTTCATCGGGTCGCGCAGGAAGAAGACGGGGGTGTTGTTGCCGACGAGGTCGTAGTTGCCCTCGGAGGTGTAGAACTTCAGCGAGAAGCCGCGGACGTCGCGCCACGTGTCGGGCGAGCCCTGCTCACCGGCGACGGTCGAGAAGCGGGCGAGCATCTCGGTCTTGGCACCCGGCTGGAAGAGGGCGGCCTTGGTGTAGCGGCTGACGTCCTCGGTGGTGGTGAAGGTGCCGAACGCGCCGGCGCCCTTGGCGTGCGGGTTGCGCTCCGGCACGCGCTCGCGGTTGAAGTGCGCGAGCGTCTCGACGAGGCGGACGTCGTGGAGCAGCAGCGGGCCGTTGCTGCCCAGGGACAGCGAGTTGCGGTCCGAGGCGTTCGGCATGCCGAAGCCCGTCGTCGAACCCGTGGGCTGGGGGCCGGGGGCGTTCTGGGTCATGGTGTCTCCTTCTGCGATACGAATGGTGCTGCTGCCGTCAGCGGCAGGTGGGGCACGTCCCCCAGTAGAGGACCTCGGCGGTGTCGACCGTGAACCCGTGGTCGGTACTGGGGGTCAGGCACGGGGCGTGCCCGACGGCGCACGGCACGTCGCCGATGTCGCCGCAGGACCGGCACACCACGTGGTGGTGGTTGTCCCCCCGGTTGAGCTCGTAGCGGCCGGGTGAGCCCTCGGGCTCGATCCGCCGCAGGAGCCGCGCGTCGGTGAGCGCGTGCAGGACGTCGTAGACGGCCTGCGTCGACACCGTGCCCAGGCGCTCGTGCACCCCGCGCCGGACGTCGTCCGCCGTGGCGTGCGGCTGGGCCGCGACCTCCGCGAGCACGGCGAGCCGCGGCGCGGTGACCCGGAGGTCGGCGGCGCGGAGCAGCTCGGCGTGGTCTGTGGGCATGTGTCGACCATAGGGTCTTTTCTGGAATAGGTCAAGATTTTGAACGACTCCGGTCAGTGCCCGCACCCCGGTCGTGGGACGGGCGACGGCGGGCCTTCTGCCATCATTCGGCGATGAGCACGACGAGTGGCGCCTACCCGGACGGCCCCGCCGACCCCTCGGTCATCGTCCGTCCCGCCCTGCCGGCCGACGCCCGCCGCATCTACGACCTCGTCACCCCCTACGCGCAGGAGCGCATCCTCATCGCCAAGGAGCTCATCAGCTACTTCGAGGCGATCCAGGAGTTCCTCGTCGCGGAGCTCCCGGGGGAGGACGGCACGTGGGAGGTCGTCGGGTGCGGCGCCCTGCACGTCATGTGGGACGACATCGCCGAGGTCCGCACGCTCGCCGTCTCCCAGGAGCACCAGCGGCGCGGGGTGGGCCGCCACGTGCTCAGCGCTCTCCTCGAGCGGGCGAGGATCCTGGGGCTGCGGCGGGTCTTCTGCCTCACCTTCGAGGTCGACTTCTTCCAGCAGCTGGGGTTCCGGGTCATCGAGGGCACCCCGGTGGGGACCGACGTCTTCGCCCAGATGCTGCGCTCCCACGACGACGGCATCGCCGAGTTCCTCGACCTCGCCCGGGTCAAGCCCAACACCCTGGGCAACTCCCGGATGCTCCTCGAGCTCGACTAGCCCGACCCGGCCTCGCGCAGGGTGAGGACGAGGTCGGCCCTGTCCCGCACCGCGCGCACGAGCGCGGCATTCGGCTCGTCGGTGCCCAGCGTCCACGCGGCGGCGGCCCGCGGGTCCATCCCGTGGGCCTCGTGCCGTGCCCGCAACCGGCGCCGCCGCTCCTCGTCCTCGAGGTCGACGTACCAGGTGGCGTCGAGGTGGGCCGCGGCCGCCCGCCAGGCCGGGTCGTCGAGCAGGAGGTAGTTGCCCTCCGTCACCACGAGCCGCACCTCGGGCCCGACGGGGATGCCCGCCGCGACCGGCTCGTCCAGCGTGCGGTCGAAGTCCGGTGCGTAGACGGTGCCCTCCCGGGGGTCGCGCAGCCGGGCGAGCAGGTGGGCGTAGCCGGCGGCGTCGAAGGTGTCCGGGGCGCCCTTGCGGCCGCGCCGGCCGAGCGCGTGGAGCACCGCGTTGCTCAGGTGGAAGCCGTCCATCGGGACGAGCGCGGCCTGGGGGGCCAGCGCCGCGACGAGCTCGGCGGCCAGGGTCGACTTCCCCGCGCCGGGTGGCCCGGCGAGCCCGAGGACCCGGCGGCCCTCGCCCGCGAGCATCGCCCGGGCGCGCGCGACGAGCGTGGGCACGTCCGCGGACAGGACGACGGGACGGGTCGGAGCCGGTACGGACATGGCCGGGCGCGGTCAGCGCGCCTGCGCCAGCCGCCGGCGGACGAGGACGACGACGAGGGTGAGCTGGGCGGACACGACACCGAGGGCGAGGGTGAGCACCGCCGTCGCCGGCTCGACGACGGTCCACGCCGCGACCGCGACGACGCACCACACGAGCACCGCCAGCTGGACCCGGTGCAGGCGCGCCGACGTCACCGTGAGGGTCTGCGCGGGGGGACGGCCGGCGAGCACGCCCCGCAGCCCCAGTGCGCCGACGACCGCCCCGACGATCGCGAGGAGCTGCCCGCCGCCGAGGACGGACACCGCCGGGCCGACGAGCGTCGGGTCCGAGCCGCTGAGGGCGAGGATCGCGGCGGCGACGACCGCCAGGCCGAGGCAGGCGGCGCCGCACGCCACGACCGCGTCACGCAGGGCGCGGATCGCGCGGGCGACGAGGACGTCCTGGGGTACCGAGGGGCTCTCCACACCCGAAACCCTACGGTGGCCAGGACCCTGCCCGGCGCGGTGGGCGGGTGCGACGGGCCACAGGGTCAGGACGGCAGGGCGTAACGGCCGGGGGCGGGCTGCCCGACGAGGCCGTCGGCGAGGAGTCCGGCGAGGGCGCGCTGCGGCTGCTGCGGGTCGGCGGCCGTCAGCCCGGCGAGCAGCTCCTCCTCGGCCAGGCTCGCCCCGTCCGGCAGCGCGCGCAGGCGCGCCATGACCCGGCCTCGTGCCTGGCGGTCGGTGCCGTGCCAGGCCTGGGTGCGGCGCCGTGGGGCGTCGGCGTCCGGCGGGGAGCCGGCCAGGCGCCACCGGCAGCGGTCGGCCAGCGGGCACTGCGGGCACCGCGGTGAGCGCGCGGTGCACACGAGCGCGCCGAGCTCCATGACCCCCTCGTTCCACCGCACCGCCAGCGCCGGGTCGGCGGGCAGCAGACCGGCGGCGTGGGCGCGCTCGGCGACGGTGAGTGCGGGCGGCGGCAGCGCCCGCCCCTCCGACACCCGGGTGAGCACGCGCCGGACGTTCGTGTCCAGGACGAGGGCCCGTCGGCCGTGGGCGAAGCTCGCGACGGCCGCCGCCGTGTAGTCCCCCACTCCGGGCAGCGAGCGCAGCTCCTCCTCACCCTCCGGCACCTCCCCGGCGAAGCGGCCGGCGACGGCGGCGGCGCACTCGCGCAGCCGCAGGGCCCGCCGGGGGTAGCCCAGACCGTGCCAGGCACGCAGGACGTCGGCCGGGGAGGCGGCGGCGAGGTCGGCGGGCCGCGGCCAGCGCTCCATCCACTGCTCCCACACCGGGGCGACCCGGGCGACCGGGGTCTGCTGGGACATGACCTCGCTGACGAGCACGCCCCACGGCGTCGTGCCGGGCCGGCGCCACGGCAGGTCGCGGGCATGGCGGGCATACCAGGCGGCGACGGTGGTGTGGAGGTCGTGCATCGTGCCCAAGTCTGCCTCCTCCCGGCGAGCCGTCGCCGCCAGGGCGCCGGGCGTGCCTACCGTCGTGGCGTGAGCAGCTCGACAGGTCCCCGCCGCCGCCACCCTCCGTCGGTCTACTGGCGCCGCAGGGCCGTGGCCCTGCTCGTGCTCCTCCTCCTCGTCGGCGGCATCGTGTGGGGCGTCAGCGCCCTGCTCGGCCGGGACGCCGGTGCGGCCCCGCCCTCCTCGGGCGAGGGGACGCCGGAAGCGCAGGAGCAGCCCACCGAGGCGCCCACGACCCCCGCGCCGACCCCCGAGCCCACCACGGGCGGCGTCGCCGCGTGCGACGCGGGCACCGTGGAGGCGCGCGTCGCGCTGGAGCCCGCCGCGCTCGCCGTCGGCTCGGGCACGACCTTCCAGGTGACCGTGCGCAACGCCGGCCAGGGCCCGTGCCTGCTCGACGCCGGGCCGCGCGCGCTCGTCGCGACGGTCGTCTCCGGCGCGGACCAGGTGTGGACCTCGGCGCAGTGCGCGGGGGACGCGACCAACGAGCTCCTCCTGGACGCCGGGGCCGAGGCACCGGTGAGCCTGGCCTGGGACGGTCGACGCTCCGCCGAGGGGTGCCCGGCCGACCAGCCGTTCGCGGGAGCCGGGACCTACCGGGTGGGCCTCACCCTCGGTGGCCAGCCCGTGGGCGGCGAGCCGGTCGTCTTCACGATCGGCTGAGCCGGGTCAGACGTAGCGCTCGAGGATCGAGGACTCGGCGAGCCGGGACAGGCCCTCGCGCACCGACCGCGCTCGCTGCGGGCCGACGCCGTCCACCTGCTGGAGGTCGTCGGTGCTCGCCGCGAGCAGCTTCTGCAGCGGCCCGAGGTGCTCGACGAGGGCGGTGACGACCGAGGCGGGCAGGCGGGGGATGCGGGAGAGCATCCGGTAGCCCCGCGGGCTCAGCGGGTCGTCGAGGGACTGGCCGTCCGGCCCGCCGACGCCCAGGGCGCGCGCGATCGCCGACATCTCGATGAGCTCGGTCGAGGTGAGCGCCGCGAGCCGGGCGAGGACCCCGGCGACGCCGTCTCCGGCGCGGGCGCTGTAGTCCCGGATGATGTACTCGCGGTCCGGTGCCAGGCCCCCGATGAGCTCGTCGAGCTGGAGGGACAGCAGGCGTCCGTCGGCCCCGAGCTCGACGACGTAGCCGTCGATCTCCGCCGAGATCCGCGAGACCATCTCCAGGCGCTGGACGACGGTCGTGACGTCGCGGACGGTGACGAGGTCCTCGATCTCCAGCGCCGCCAGCGTGCCGGAGACCTCGTCGAGGCGGGCCTTGTACCGCTCGAGGGTGGCCAGGGCCTGGTTGGCGCGGGACAGGATGGCGCTGGAGTCCTCGACGACGTGGCGCACGCCGGCCACGTACAGGGCGACGATGCGCATCGACTGGCTCACCGTGATCACCGGGAAGCCGGTCTGCTTCGCCACGCGCTCGGCCGTGCGGTGGCGCATGCCGGACTCGCTCGTCTCCACGCTCGTGTCCGGCATGAGCTGGACGTTGGCGCGCCGGATGCGTCGGCGCGGGTAGTCGACGACGACGGCGCCGTCCATCTTGGCGAGCTCGCGCAGCCGGGTGGCGGAGAACTCCACGTCGAGGTCGAAGCCGCCGGAGCACAGGCTCTCGACGACGTCGTCGTAGCCGAGGACGATGAGCGCGCCGGTCCGGCCGCGCAGGATGCGCTCCAGTCCGTCACGCAGCTCGGTGCCTGGCGCGACCGCCTGCAGCGTGGCGCGCAGCAGCGTGTCGAGCTTCTCGGCCACGTGCTCTCCTCGGGTGTCGGTGCGGGGGGCGTCGCGACGCCCC